>CAYUTR010000264.1:0-7317 GCA_964447465.1 uncultured Chryseobacterium sp. | reverse complement strand
GATTATAATTATTGGTTGGCATCGCGAACGTATGGTGGACAGCATTCCGGGAGGGGCTCATTCGCCCGAAATCATATTAGTTATTATAAGATTGGTAGTATGGGTTATCAGAAAGATGGAACATTTACTGTTCTGTCAGAAATTCATGCACTAGTAATTCTCTTTAAACCGCAAAAGGATGGTCTGAATGAAATGTATCGTCAGGATGAATCGTATCATTACTTCACAATGCAGTCACAATACTTTCTCATGAACAAGGGTTCAATAAAGTTCAGGAGTGATGATATTGTCCGACTTGTTGATTGGGCTGCGAATCATCACCTGGATTCGATTCGCGGTTTCGTGCAGGGTAGTACCAAGTTGGGAGACAACATTTCTGAAAATAATATCAATCTGATCTGTGATGCGTCCAACGACCAGGGATGCTATGTGGCTTCATTCCGGGATCAGAGTACGACGGGAATTAAAGTGCTGACTCGTGAATTGATTAGCGTCGACGGAAAAAAACAGTTTCAAGGGTATTTCACAAAGACGCAACACGCAGTTGCGGGGCGGGACTGGCGTCCGTTTCTTGAACCATACCCGCTCCATCAGCAGGATTTCGCTCACCCGGCGATTTACTTAGCTCCAACATCATCTCTTTTGTATCGGTTGGAATCAACAACAACCGGATACAAGCTTTCAACCGTGCCGTGGTAAGATTAATGCTGTGTTGAGTAGTAGGTAACCGGAAATCTCGTTACTAACGATTTTTGCAATCGATTATCGTAATTTCGTTGTATCACATCAACGAATTACTTCGCTCATGGAAACCGCAGCAACAAAAATTACCATAGAAGCAACGATCAACGCTCCTGTAGATAAAGTCTGGAATTACTACAACGGTGCTGAACACATCGTGAAATGGAACCAGGCCGATCCTTCGTGGCATTGTCCATCGGCAACTGTTGATCTTCGTGTTGGCGGAAAGTTCATTTCGCGCATGGAAGCGAAGGATGGCAGCTTCGGATTCGACTTTGTGGGTGTTTATGATGAAGTCGTTCCGAATAAATCCATCACGTATCACATGGAAGACGGTCGCGTGTGTAAAATTGATTTCACTCCGGAACGTGATGCAACGAAAGTGGTGATCGTGTTTGATGCGGAAACGCAGAATACGATTGAGTTGCAGAAGGGTGGATGGCAGTCGATCCTGAACAGCTTTAAGAACTACACTGAAAATAATTAACCACATAGAATCATAGAAAGATAGCCGTTGTTTGCTAAGCGTGACGCCTCAAGGCGTCCGTCATAGGGCACATAGAGATTCCGATTGCTATGTGATCTATGTAGATTCGCTTGCGAATCCTTCTTAACAAGCTATGCTCCTATGGATCTATGTGGTAAAAAAACAAAAGCCGATGAACATACAAAAGATCACACCCTTCCTCTGGTTTGAAAAAGGTGGAGAAGATGCAGCAAAATATTACTGCACAGTTTTCAAAAACTCGAAAATCACTTCTACGAATTCGTGGGTAACTCAGTTTGAACTCGAGGGATTAACGCTTTGCATTCTCAGTGCAGGTCCAAAGAACAAACTGGACGAAGCGTTTTCGCTTTCTATCAGTTGCGACACGCAGGAGGAAATTGATTACTACTGGAACAGGTTTGTTGGCGATGGAGGCGAAGAAAGTATGTGCGGATGGTGCACAGACAAATACGGCGTATCGTGGCAGGTGGTGCCCTCGATGTTAGGAAAACTTATTGGTGATCCGGTGAAAGGCCCGAAAGTGATGGCGTCGTTCATGAAGATGAAGAAAATGATCATCGCGGATCTGGACCTCGGTTAGAAATTGACGATATGCAAAAAAAATAACCACCAAGATCACCAAGGCACCAAGTCATTGCGAGCCCGTCGAAGCAATCTCGTGAGGCTCGGTCCCTTGGTGCCTTGGTGCACTTGGTGCTGAAAAGAAAATGAAAGTAAAAGGCACACTCAGCATCTGTCCGCGAGGTCACCGCTACTACAAAAGCAGCGATTGCCCGGTTTGTCCTATCTGTGAAGGCAAACTAAAACCTGAAGGTGATTTTCTTAGTGTTCTTTCAGCGCCTGCACGTCGCGCGATGGAGAATGCTGGAATACAAACCATCAAGCTGCTCGCGAAATATTCGGAGAAAGAATTACTCGCGTTGCATGGCTTTGGTCCAAGCGCGATTCCGAAACTGAAAGAGGTGCTGAAGAAAAATGGATTAACTTTCAGGAAATAGTACTTCTGATGAAGCGTGTCTCATTACAGATATTATTGTTTGCCTCCATCAGCATTCTGTGCGGTGCATTTTCACCATTTAATATTGGGAACACTTCCGCACCAGTAACACGCACCGGTCTTTCTAACATCGCCGTCAAACAAATCGACAGCTGTCTTCTTATTTACGCAATCAACACTGCCAACAATTCATTTGTAGTTGACATGTACGATCCGCAACTGAGACTCGTTCATCAGTTCACCGAAAAAATTTCCGGCTTTATTCCATATACTGCAACACTTCAGTACTCCAGCGATCTTCGTTTGGAATTTGTGATTACTGACCATTACAATTCGAAGCAACAATATATTTTTCTCAATAAGGAATTGGTGCCTTACTACAGATCTTCCTCGTCGCCTCAATTAACATTGTTGACGAGTTCGCTTTCGAAAACGCTTGACGAGTACCGCATCGACGACTTTGCGTGGGAAATCAGGACCGAGCTGGTGGAAGTTGGTTGGTCTGGACGATACACAGTAACAAGTTTGTATCAATATGGAATCAAGCTCTCGCCGCAATTTCCGATGATGGAGGTTAACCGAAGAATTGTGCTGGACTCAGCAGAGGTTGAATACGCAAAAGTGTTTTTGGTGCGCGACAATAAGATTTACGTGTACGTGAATCAATCGACTGAGAGCGGAAAACAGTTTGTGTATTGTATCAGTGGACTGGATGGATCTTTGATATATAAGACACAGCTTCGTGTGCAGTATGGCGATAGCAGCCCGAAACCTTATGCGGACGCATGCATTTATTCGAATTGTTTCTGGAACGATAAATTGAACAAGCTTATGATCTCTGGCACGTGGGTGACAGCCTCATCGCAACAATCGGGTCTGTTTCTCATCATGTTGAATGATGACGGTACAGTGAATGCAAGCTCTGCCGATAATAGGATTTATCTGTTAGCTACGGTGCCGTACAGTCCAGCGACGGGTATGGCCGGGTATTCGGTAGCCTCCAATAGTTATCAGTGCGTCAGAAAGATGCAGTATGCGAACGATGGACAGTTTGTGGTGTTGTCGGAGACATATGGGAGGAAATTGAAGCCCAAGGAAGCCGATGCCCAGGACCTTGTTTATGTTGACGGGGCTTATCATTATTTCTGTGTTGCCGCCCAGTATTACGATATTGCAAACGGTTCGATAAGACCTGTAAACCACAGCGAATTCTTTGAGCCGGTGACGTGGAGTGCAAATCATCACCTTGATTCTATAACCGGCTTTGTTCCGAAGGAGACCAAGATTTACGACGAGCAATTCGCCAATGATATAAATCGAATTTGTGATGGCACAATTGCTGAGTCACATTACGAATCGGTGTTCTTCACAGGCAAACCTTCTCATGTGAAACTACTTTCTAGTGGTGATGTTACCGTTTCACCGGGCAAAAACACTGTTGCATACTTCAGTAAAATCGCAGCAGGAGGAAAGAAGCAGAATTGCATAGCGTTTCTCTCACCAAATCCTATCCACGAACAAAACTTCTCTGAACGCAACGATTTCTACGCCATCGACGCACAACGTCTTTACCGCGTGCATCTCGAAGGAACCAGTTACACACTTAGTGTTATTCCTTGGTAACTTTGGTGACTGCGCACTGCAAACTGCGTACTGCGCACTGATGCGTATCTGGTCTCTCCATCCTCAATACCTCGATAGCAAGGGCCTCGTCGCACTCTGGCGTGAAACATTACTCGCGAAACACGTCCTCGAAGGCAAAACCAAAGGCTACACGAATCATCCTCAGCTCAATCGATTTAAAGCAACGAAGAAACCGTTGGATGCAATCAATCAGTATCTCTCGGCAGTTTACAATGAAGCTGTAGAGCGAGGTTACAATTTCGATCGCAGCAAGATCAACTGGAAGTTCAAAGCATCTGTCATCCACGTCACAAGCGGACAAGTGAAGTATGAATCAGAACACTTGTTGCGCAAACTCAAAGTGCGCGATGCTGAGAAATTCAAGTTGCTGAAGGACCGAAAGAAATTTCAGGTGCATCCACTATTCACCACAGTGAAAGGTGAAATTGAGGATTGGGAAGTGGTTTGATGCTGATAGATTGAATGCACCAACCCCGCAGATCACAAGGATCGAGGCTCACGAGATTGCTTCTCCCGATAGCTATCGGGAAAGCTCGCAATGACTCGGTCTGCTTTGTGATCTACGTGATTCGTGGTGAAAAAATACCTCGATCTACTTCTTCACAAACTGCGTCTTCACAATAACTCCATTCACACCCGTAGTCTGAAGAACATAAGTTCCCGCCGCGAGTTCCTGAACGTTGATGTATATCGTAACAGCCGAATTGCAACTGCCCGTCATGACTTGTCGCCCGCTTACATCAAGAACCGAATAACTCAACAACGGCTGATCTGAATTCACCTGCAATTGTTCTGTAACCGGATTCGGATAAAGCGAGATCGCAGATGCAACAGTATTATCTGCAACGCCCAGGCAGATATCAACTACAATTGCAACAGATGCTGAATCGGTGCACGTCATCGCATCTACATAAACATAGAGTGCAGTGTGCGTGCCAACTCCAGCGGTTGCCGGATCGAATTGGTTTCCGCTTACGCCGGGCCCACTCCAGGTTCCACTCATCGGCATACCCATCAACGCTATTGGGCCATCTGCTACACATGCTGTATCATTCGCTGCTGAACCAGTCACTGTCGGAATCGGGTTTATCGTAACCATGACCGTGTCGTTGTCTGTACATCCGTTAGCGTCAGTTACCATCACGTTATACGATCCTGATGTATTTACCGGCAACGTTTGTGTTGTAGCTGATGTACTCCACAGGAAAGTTGAACCCGCATTACCCGCATCGAGTAATACTGTGCCTCCACATTGTGTTACATCTGCACCGAGTGCGACAGTAGGAGGTGTATTCATCGTAACCACTATTGCATCAGATCCGGTACAGCCATTTACTGTGGTTACCAGAACAGAATATGTTCCGGAAGTTGTTGCGGATAAAGTCTGAGCGGTAGTAGAGTTGCTCCACAAGTATGTCGATCCACCATTTCCTGCGTTCAGCAGAAGTGTTGATCCGCAAATTGCAGTGTCGGCACCAAGTGCAACGACAGGATTTGCATTTATAGTTACAGAATAGGTAGCCGCTGGACTTGATCCGCATGAATTGTCGGCAGTTACAGTTACGTTTCCTGATGTGCTTCCGAACGTAACGTTGATTGCGGTTGTTCCCTGTCCGGAATTTATTGTTGTTCCTGCAGGTACTGTCCATGTGTATGAAAGTGCTCCGGCAACTGCGCCAATAGAAAATGCGTCTGTTGTTCCTACACATACTGACGATGGGCCGGTAACTCCTGCAGGTGTTGTTGGAATACTTCCGCTGCTCACGTACGAAATCACAACCATTCCGGCTCCGGATTGGAAACCTTGCGTGTGCGTAACAGATGTTGCTGATGGTTCAGTGTAACTACTTCCGCCACCTCCACCTGCAAAACACGATCCGCCGCCGCCATAGTATCCGCCACCACCTCCACCACCTCCAGCACCATCACCAGCACCATTTCCGCCGAGATCGAATGAACCTGCTGTTGTATAAGTGGGACACGAACAACATGCAATTCCTTGTTGTCCACCCGCAACCTGGCTTCCACCTTTACCACCTGAATTCGGCCACGTAGGAAATGGAATTCCATCCATGCCAATCAGTCCGCCACCATGCCCACCAGTCTGTTGGTATCCACCACCTCCGCCACCTCCAGCAACAACGAGTCGATCGGCAGCAGCATATGGAGCTCTGCGGATATCAGTTGCACCACCACCGGTTCCGGAAGTTCCGCCGGAAGAATAGGAGTATACACCACCACCACCGCCGTAAACAGGTGCGTGATTCCCTTGCGTATCAAATCCAACCTCGCCCACTACAATCTGTAAAACTTCACCGGGTGTTACGGCAATGGTTGCCTGAACGCGTCCACCTGATCCACCGGCATAACTATTATTGAATCCACCAGAAGCTCCGTAAGCATCCACGTTAATAGTAGTAACACATGAAGGAACGGTGAATGTTTGAACAGAACCTGTGAAGTTGAATGTTGCCGTTTGCGCAGAGAGTGTTGCGACAAAAATCAGCGAGGTTAATGCAGAGTAGACTTTTTTCATGGGCGTGCTTTTGGGTTTGTTTGCTACTTATAAATATAGCTTATTGACCCTTAGAAGCAAACATCATGAAAGAATGTGAGGGAATAACGGAACCGGAAACCGGAAACGTGAGGAGGACTTTAGTCCTCCGAACAAACGTAAACGTAATCCAGGTTCGGATTAAACTCCGGATTCGTTTCGAGAATTGTTTCTGCTAACTGGCGAAGCGCGTAATTTCTTACCGGGCGACCTTCGTTGAGATCTTCCAGACGCTTCATAAACTGAAAAGGAATTCCTGTCCACACCTGCGCAAGCGGCTCAGAAATTTCGGTGAACTTAAACTGCACCCACTTGTCTTCTTCCTGGTTGTGCAGGCCGTGGCTCCCGTTGACCATGCGATCGGCATTAACCGGCATAATCCTTACTCCCGTTGACATTTCCACCATGCTCAGCACCATAATCAAAGGAATTTCGTTTCCTGTTGCGTCAAAAATAGAGTGTGAATGCCTCGCTAAACTGAAATGCGTTTCGAAGTTATTAGCATCAAAATGTTTAATACGACGAAAAAACGCACTTTTTCAATTGTTCAAAACCCTGAAATCCACAGTGGGATATGGCGTGGAACGTGCATGAATGCTCAGAAAGTGCGTGAGTGCGTCTCACACGAAAGTCTGTTAATAACAGTGGATTTTGGGGTCCAATCTTACTTATCAACACGCTCTTCAGATTGGAGTTGGGAGATCGGAGACGGGAGTGGGATTGCGGTCAATGATAAGTGACTGGACAAGTCAATAAAAAAGGCGCGAATTTCTTCGCGCCTATATTTTTTTTACTCCCGTCTCCGATCTCCCAACTCCGATCTACTTATATCCGAGCATAAACACAATACACTCCTGCGGCACAATAGAATCT
>CAYUTR010000263.1:0-7333 GCA_964447465.1 uncultured Chryseobacterium sp. | reverse complement strand
TGTACGAGGCGTCATTTCCGGAACAGATCATTTTCCGTCAACTGAACGAAGAAGGTGCAATTGAGCTTGAGTTCAAAAATCAAACCTTTGATGCGAGCTGCGGAATTTCAACACGCAGTCTTGTTGCACTGCGGAAAGATTCCATATTCAACAGGAATTATCATTCTGCTTTCATCAGCAATTACGATTGGCAATACATGGGATTCAATCTGCGTCCGGAGTCGGTAAACCGTACACCATTCTTCACCGACAAAAATGTTCGTCGCGCAATTGCATTGCTCACACCGGCTGATGAGATGAACCAGGCTTATCTCGAAGGAAAAGCAACACGTATGACAAGCATGGTGTGCGCAACACGTCCGGACGCATACAACAGCGATCTGAAAGTTCTTCCTCTTGACCTGGAACAGGCGAAGAAACTTCTTGATGAAGCCGGATGGAAAGACACAGATGGTGATAACGTCCGTGACAAAGTCATCAACGGCAAGAAAGTGAAGTTTGAATTTGAATTCAAAATTATGCGCGGTAATGCTGCAATGGTGAACATGGCGGTTGACATCAAGAACTCGTTGTACACTGCAGGTGTTGTTGCGAATGTTGTGGAAATGGAAGCAAATGCGTTCTTCCAGAATCTTCCGTTACACGAGTTCGATATGTACTTTGGTGCGTGGTCAGGATCTAGTCAGCCTGAAGACTTCAAGCAGCTTTGGCATTCCGACTCATGGGAAAACGGCGGATCGAATTATGTTGGATATTCAAATCCAGCGGCAGATATGCTGATCGAAAAGATCAGGATTGAAACTATAGACAGCATTCGCATTCCGATGGAGAAAGAGTTACAGAAAGTCATTTATGATGATCAGCCGTACGTGTTCATGTATCTCGTTCCGAGAAAGGTTGCAATTCACAAACGTTTTGATCACGCCAATATGTACTGGGAAAAACCTGGTGTTTACCTGAGCTTTCTCAAACTGCTGACACCGACAACGATGTCGACGCAGTCACGATGATCGTACAACTGATTCGCCATGTTTAATTCTTACATCGTCCGGCGGATCCTTGTTTTCATTCCTACATTATTCCTGATATCGCTGATTGCGTTTGTGATCAGCGTAAATGCGCCCGGCGATCCTGTTGAAGCTTTCTTCGAAGGAGCTAAGAATGGAAAAGCAGGAAACGAAGCTGCAAAGGACTCGTTGCGTCATGAACTTGGACTCGATCTCCCGGTTTTCTATTTCACGATGACAACCATTGCAGAGCCTGATACGCTTTACAAAATCAAAAATCAAGGTGAGCGTGAGAATTTGTCGCGATTGATCGAGCAATACGGGAACTGGGATCACATTTCACATTGGCACTATAGTTTGCAATGGTTGAAATTTACATCCGCTGTAGAGTCTGAACTAGATAGCACTGTCCTCAACATTCTAACTCAGGATTCTATAACGTACATCTCTGACCACTTCCGCCATATTTCGTTATCCTTATTGTTGACCTCTGATCCTGTTGAAATTGACTCGAAGCTCAATTTTCTTTGGAGTGAATATTTCAGAATGGATGCCAAGCTCGGTGAAAAGAATTTCCTCAAAGGAAATCTGGGTTCGCTCAATTTATGTGAACAGACTCTGATGGACATGAAAGCCGATCCAACTACATGGAAAAATTATATCCCCTGCATTCACTTCTACGGATACAACCAGTATCACCGCTGGATATTCGGCGATGGCAACATGTTTACCGGTAACAATTCAAGATACTGCGAAGGCGCCATCCGCGGCGATTTTGGAAAATCATATACAACTCGCAAGCCGGTTACAGAAACGATTGCACGCGCATTGCCATGGTCGGCTTTCTTCACTGTTGTTTCCGTAATTCTAGCGTACCTCATCAGCATTCCGCTTGGTGTGCGGGCTGCAGCCAAACGTGGATCGTTGTTCGACAGAAGTTCGTCCGTGATTCTGTTCATGCTGTATTCCACCCCTACTTTCCTCATGGGAATTTTGCTTTTGCTTGCTTTTGCAAATCCGGATGCGTGGAATATTTTTCCTGCGAATGGAATTGAACCTGCCACAGGGATTTCACCGGAGACCGGCTTCTGGGATAGATTGTGGATACGTCTGCCTTACTTCGTATTGCCGTTGATCTGCTACACGTACAGTTCACTCGCGTTTCTCAGTCGCACAACGCGTGTTGCCGTTCTCGAAATCTCTCAACAGGATTTCATGCGCACCGCAAAAGCGAAAGGGCTTTCGAACTATCTCGTTTGGTACAGGCACGGATTGAGCAATGCATTGCTGCCGATCATCACCGTTTTTTCGAATGTATTTCCATTGGCAGTTGGCGGCTCTGTTGTGATCGAATATCTGTTCGGGATTCCAGGCATGGGTCCGGAAATCCTGACTGCTGTTCATGCCGGAGATTTTTCGATGATCGTTGCAGTGTTTACGCTTGCCGGATTTATGACATTAGTCGGTTATCTCGTTGCCGACATTCTTTACGCATGGGCTGATCCACGAATTTCCTACTCCAGAAAATGAGCGAAGAAAAGGAAATAGAGATCAACGCAACAGAGGAGCAATTCAGCTTCCGGAAATATTCGTGGAAGCAATTCCGGAAGAATAAACCGGCATTGTACTCAGTGTATATACTGATTACGCTTGCGGTGATTGCATTGCTGGCACCGATACTTGCGAACGAACGTCCGCTCTACGCGAAGTACAAAGGAGAATCTTTGTTTCCGGCATTCTCATTCGAAAGCAATTATCGCTTTGCAGATCCAGCTGGTGGCGACAGCATAAACATCCAACTCGACATTGCCGATTGGAAACGCATGGAGTTTGAATCCGTTTGGTGGGCACCAGTTCCATGGTCGCCGGAAAGTCCCGACAAAGCGAACAGAAATTACGTTGGTCCTTCCGATCCGCAGCGATTTATAACGGTTACCGGTGATACGTTGTACATTTCACCCCGATTTAAACATCGTTGGGGAACGACATCCAACGGAACGGATGTACTCGCTGCTGTAATTCATGGAACACGAACTTCATTGAGCATAGGATTCATCTCCATGGGAATTGCAGCGATACTTGGACTGTTTCTCGGAGCGGTCGCAGGATATTTCGGTGACGACCGTGCAAGAATGCGTCGCGGACAATTCTACTTTATTCTGCTGTCGATTCCGTTCGCGTGGTTTTATGGATTCACCGTGAGAATGTTTTCGCTGAAAGATTCGCTGGCAGAATCAGGTACGAGTTTTCTGCTGCAGTTGTTTATCAGCCTGCTGATTTTCGGAATTGTAATTACAGTTTTCTCTTTCATCGGAAAGAAAATTGCGTGCGGAAAATTTCTCGGAAAAGAAGTGAACGTTCCGCTCGACTCTATCATCTCGAGAGGAATAGAAATTCTCAATTCGATTCCGGTACTCATTCTGATCATTTCGCTTGCTGCACTCACGAAAACACATTCTATTATTTACGTGATGGTCATCATCGGGCTTACTTCCTGGACAGGCATCGCGCGCTTCACACGTGCAGAGTTTTTCAAAATCCGCACGTTGGATTACATCAAAGCAGCGGAAGCAATGGGCTTCACCGAAAAGCGAATCATTTTCCGTCACGCCTTGATCAACGGAATTGCGCCTTCACTGGTATCCATCGCATTCGGCGTCGCGGCAGCCATAATCATTGAATCTACACTCTCCTTTCTGGGTGTTGGCGTACCGCAGGAAACCATGACTTGGGGTAAACTTCTGAACGAGGGACGCACCAATTTTCACGCCTGGTGGCTCATCGTTTTCCCTGGAATCGCAATTTTCATCACGGTAACAGTTTATAACCTTATTGGTGAGGGGCTTCGGGACGCTTTGGACCCAAAATTGAAGAGTTAATTGTCGAATTATTCGTAATTTAGGGTCCCTGCCCATGTTCATTGGTCGGGCAAGTATTACCAAAAGGAAATCCGTGAGAAAATCGCTGATTATTGCTTTTAGTCTTTTGTTCAGTCTTGCTGCAATTGCTGGAAAACCGAAAATCGGTCGCGGTTTTGGACCCAGAATCGGCGTTAACGAACGAAATGAAACCGGAGGAAATACCAAGACAGAAGTCACCTTACCTGTTGGTCTTCCAGTAGCCGGAGAAGAATCAGATGTGATTACTTCTGAAGACCCGAACGTTTCTTCCAATATTGTCTACACATTCGACCTGAACGATGATGCCGGAACTTCTTCGGTTAATCAAACGCATTCTGCTTTCGAGAAAGCAAAAAACATGAATGCTGCATGCGTTCTGATCCGCATCAATAGTTTCGAAGGCGGTTGGGATGTTGCTGAAAATATCCGACAGGAAATTATTTCTTACGATCGTCCAGTGATGGTTTACGTTAATAACCGGGCGATTCCTTCCGCATCCTTCATTTCCAGCGGTGCCGATAGCATCTACACCAAAAAAGGTTCTACACTTTCTAATAAGAAATCCAGCCCGCACAAAAAAGCTAAACCATCATCTGTAACACAGAAAAAGAATTCTTCATCTGCAGTAGTAAGCACCTCGAAGGAAAATTCGGATGCTGAAGAACTGTACAGTAGCGATGCTACGATGAGTGAGATTCTGTATAAAGCGGGACTTAGCAACTTGACTGTCGTAGAACATAAAGCGGGATTCTCTGAACGTGCAATTGATATTCTCATGAATCCGTGGATGGCAATGGCGGTTCTGCTGCTCGTAGGCTTCGTAATGCGTCGCACAGTAAAAGGAAAACTTCCCGGTCCGCTTTTATATGCTCTTGCGGTGATGGTGCTTCTTTACCTCGCTCCGTTCCAGCTTTCTGGATTAGCAAACAGTGTCGAAATCATCGCATCGATTGCTCTCATAGTTGCGGTAATTGTTTCTGCACGTTACAACCAGAAAATGCTCACTGGAATTTTCCTGATCGCACTGACGTTCATGTTCGCATTGGTTCGCGCTGGAGACACAGATGTTTTACTTCGTTACAGTTCATTCTCTGAGTTGGTAACGCTTCCGTCTATTCCACTTGGATTAGTAATACTTGGATGGTGGATCGGGAAAATCGGAGAAGCTAAGACTGCACGAACAAGCAAGGTGAGCGACGTAAACATTGCTACACTCGCAAACGCCGCTTAGAATTTCGCCGCGCCATCGCTTGCTCCGCGTCTCCGCGGTATTTACATCAACCAGATTGTCTCTAGTTCTCCACCGTTCGCACCGAACAGATGAATGAGTGCAGCAAATATTGATCCTACGGCCATCACGAAATTGAGGAGCAACAGTACAAGGAAAAAACACCCGAGATTCGATCCGCTTGGCGTTGACTTCCGGAAAAGCTGAACTGCCATGAAAGCCAGAGCCAAAGAAATGACACTGAAAACCATGTGCAGGATGGCATGCTCCATGGGTGTGAATCCTTTGTACAGCAGGAACAACACATTGTATCCCCAACGTATCACAAAAGATAACGCGAGATATAAAATGGAACTATTTTTGGCTTGACTTGCTACTGACATACAATGATTCGATGATTCAATGCTACGATGATCCGATCACCGGAGTGCAAAGGTAAGCGGATCATGAATACAGAAATGAAGAAAACTGAATCAGATACTTCTTTGTGAAACTTTCAGACTTGGCGCCTTAGTGGCAGTTGTAGATAGCCACAAAGACGCGAAGCCAGAAAGCAGCACTAAGCGGGAAGAATATTAATACACTACAGAAATGAAAAAGTTGTTCATTCCAATCGTTGTTTTTGTCTTCACCATTGCTGCTTCCGTTGTTGACTCCGAACAAGCTGTTGCTCACGTGGAGATGAAAGAACTGACTGTAGATACCAGCATGCGTATCATCCACGTATATGTGGCGCTGTGCGATAACGATTCACAGGGAATTGTGCCGGTTTCAAAACGCATGGGCAACGGAAACGATCCGAATAACAATCTCTATTGGGGAAATGGTTACGGTGTTCGCACTTTCTTCAACGCGAGTGAAGATTGGAGATTGCTTGAGACGGTGAAAAATCCAACAACGCATATTTTGGAACGCTGTATCTGGAAACATCGTCGCTACAACTGCATTATGGTTGCCGATGCATGGAAAGGTGCGCGGATCAAACCATGCACGATTGATTTTCTCAAAGGTGCTTCCGGAAATCTGAACGATACCATTAAGACCACTGACAATGGAAAAGCAGTGCACATTCCTGTCGTTGATGCCGACATGGTGTGTTACGTTGGTCATGACGGATTGATGGACTTCAATGTTGACAATCCACCCGTTCAGAAAGACACAAGTGATCATAAAGATGTGATCATCCTCGCATGTGCGAGCAAATTGTACTTCAAAGACGTGATCAAAACTGCAGGCGCGAATCCGGTGTTGTGGACGACCAACTTAATGGGTCCGGAAGCATATACGTTGAAAGCTGCGATTGATGGATGGTTGTTGCATGAAAGCGGAGAGCAGATTGTAGAGCGTGCTGCGGTTGCTTATGATAAGTATGTGCATTGCGGGATTGGTGGGGCGAGGAGATTGTTTGCGACGGGATTCTAGTAACGCGAGGTAATAAAGGAACGCGGATTTTTATGTCCGAAGGGTGTTAGTCTCTTAAAGGATCACTGCGGTGAATAGTAAGGCCGGAACTTGGATTTTATGAGATAAACTTAACAAGCCTATCTCATAGGATCTGATACTCAAACTTTGTAGTCACCAGGATCATCCGACGGAACCGTTAGAAAACAACGGGCATTAAAATCCGCGTTCCCCTTTACCTACAGTCTTCCTCCGGTATTTTCAAATAATTTATCCAGCAACACTTTCACTGGCGCCAATTCTTCCTTCGATACACCTTTCAACGCTGTCTTGCGATACTGCTGCACTGCCTGATGCGATTTGCTGAGCTCCTTCTTTCCTGCCAGTGTGACTTTCAGCAATGAGATGCGTTGATCTTTCTCGGAGATAACACGCTGAATGAATTTCGATTTCACGAGTCCGTGGACGATGCGCGTTACGGATGCGGGATCTTTTGCAACACGATCTGCAAGCAACTTCTGTGAAATCATTCCTGATGATAATGCTTCGTTTAGTACAATCCACTGATCGACGCTGAGATCTACTTCGTGTTCGTTGAAATGATGCTGCAGTGAAAAACGTAATTGCCGCAACGTGCGATCGAGCAGAAAAACAACGGAACCTGAACGTTGATTACTCATTCGCAGGAGTACGTTTTGAAATGATCAGCAAGCCGAAGAAGACAATCGCACCGTTAATGATGAGGAGTTCGTTTCCGAATTTGTATCCGCCGAAACAGTTTTCGACTGCCAGATAGT
>CAYUTR010000262.1:0-7341 GCA_964447465.1 uncultured Chryseobacterium sp. | reverse complement strand
AACCATGAAATTTCCAGGCAGAAAGTTGAGCTTGAAGTCAGGAATAAGGAAGTGCACGATTCTATCACGTATGCAAAGAGAATTCAGTACACGTTATTGGCGAATACCAAGTTGTTACAAAAGAATATCCCTGACCATTTTGTACTGTTCAAGCCAAAGGATATTGTAAGTGGCGATTTCTATTGGGCAACTGAAATAGCAGATGGTTCATTCTATCTCGCGGCATGTGACTCGACAGGACATGGCGTTCCCGGCGCGTTTATGAGTCTTCTGAATACTTCGTTCATGAATGAAGCAATTGCAGAAAAGAAGATCAATGATCCGGCGAAGATTCTCGATTACGTGAGAGAGCGACTGGTGAATTCAGTTTCAACCGAGGGCGCACAGGATGGAATGGATGGAACACTCCTGAAGGTACGTGACAGTAAAATAGTGTACGCAGCTGCAAACAACAATCCGGTGATCGTTAGCAATGGAGTCCTGACTGAAATGCCGGCCGATAAAATGGCAGTTGGCGCGGGCAGTTCAGTATTATTCAGCACGCAGAATATTGAGCACAAAGCAGGCGATGTGATTTTCATTTTCACAGACGGCTATGCCGATCAATTCGGCGGACCGAAAGGAAAGAAATTTAAGTACAAGCAATTATACTCACTTCTTGAAGCCAACGCGCACAAACCAATGGATGAGCAGAAACGATTATTGGACAGCACGATTGAATCGTGGCGTGGAAACCTCGAACAGGTCGATGACATCTGCATCATTGGTTTCAGATTCTGATTTATTCCAATTTCTGAATTCTGAGCGTCGCAACGCCCCGCGCATTTACTACATTCGTTATATGACCCGACTTCCTCTGCTGTCAGTCCTCCTATTGCTATTGTTTTCATCCTGCGAAACAGAAACGGACGTTCCTACAAATATCTTTGCTCCTAAAGTAGTTGAAGCCAAAGGTTACATTGTTCCTACCGACAGCATGGCGGAACCCAAAGTTATTTTTGTTGACGAAAATAAACTGATTCGTATTCCTGTTGGTAATCCTTTGGTTGTTCCAACGAATACAAATATTCATATTGCCGGTGAGCCTAAAGTTGTTACGGCTGGAACACCGCGTGTTTGTGCTGTAGGCAAAGACACTTTTTTGGTTCCCAAAATCGTTCCTGGCAGAGAGAAAATTGTACCTGCAGGCATTCCTGAGGTGGTAATTGCAAAAGACGCTTACACCAAAGACCAAAACCCGCAAAACTTCAGCAACTTTAGTAAACTGCAAGGCTTAAAACACGCAAATGTATCTTGCATGTTGGAAGACAAAAGCGGAAATCTTTGGTTCGGCACGTATGGCGGTGGCGTATCGAAATACGATGGGAAAAATTTCACTCATTTTACAGAGAAAGAAGGCCTCAGCAATAATGATGTAAGGAGTATATTAGAAGACAAAAGCGGAAACCTTTGGTTCGGCACAGGAGGCGGTGGTGTATCGAAATACGATGGGAAAATTTTCACTCATTTTACGGAGAAAGAAGGACTCAGTAATAATGTTGTTTTGTCGATTTTAGAAGACAAAAGCGAAAACCTTTGGTTTGGTACGTATGGTGGTGGTGTCTCGAAATACGATGGGAAAAATTTCACTCATTTTACAGAGAAAGAAGGACTCAGCAATAATGTTGTAAGGAGTATATTAGAAGACAAAAGCGGAAACCTTTGGTTCGGCACGTATGGCGGTGGCGTATCGAAATACGATGGAAAAAGTTTCACTCATTTTACGGAGAAAGAAGGACTCAGTGATAATGATGTAAGGAGTATAGTTGAAGACAAAAGCGGAAACCTTTGGTTCGGCACAGGAGGCGGTGGCGTATCGAAATATGATGGGAAAAATTTCACTCATTTTACAGAGAAAGATGGACTCAGCAATAATATTGTTTTGTCGATCTTAGAAGACAAAAGCGGAAACCTTTGGTTCGGCACTAATGGCGGTGGCGTATCGAAATACGATGGGAAAAATTTCACTCATTTTACGGAGAAAGAAGGACTCAGCAATAATGATGTTAGGAGCATATTAGAAGACAAAAGCGGAAACCTTTGGTTCGGTACGTATGGTGGTGGCGTATCGAAATACGATGGGAAAAGTTTCACTCATTTTACGGAGAAAGAAGGACTCAGCAATAATGGTGTTTTGTCTATGTTGGAAGACAAAAGCGGAGACCTTTGGTTCGGCACGTATGGTGGTGGCGTAACGAAATACGATGGGAAAAATTTCACTCATTTTACGGAGAAAGAAGGACTCAGCGATAATTTTGTTTTGTCTATGTTAGAAGACAAAAGCGGAAACCTTTGGTTCGGCACACGGTTTGGGTTAAATAAACTAACTCCGGAAAACAAGGAGAAGTTAGTAGCCCTGAGCGGAGTCGAAGGATATGACAATAGCAAGTTCGGCAAAGTAAACGAGAGCAATGTTTTTTTTAAAAACTATACGTATGAAGATGGTTTTTTAGGCATTGGTGTAAATGGAGGCAAAACTATTTGCGAAGATAAAAACGGTACTATTTGGGTTCCCGCAAATGACAGACTAACTGCTTACCATGCGCCATTTGGCGGAGAAATCGCAGATACGGTTGCGCCAAGTATTCAATTAACAAGCATAGAATTATTTAATGAAAATATTGCTTGGGTAGACCTCATTCCCACCCTCTCCAAAGGTGAGGGAGTAGAACTCCAGTCAATGGATACTTCATTTGTTTTGGGTAATGGTGTTACTGTTGGTGATTTTGAGTTTGATGGAATAACAAAATGGTATAGCTTGCCAGAGAATTTAAGTTTAGCATACAACAACAATTATTTAACTTTTAATTTTATTGGCATAACTCAAAAGCAAAGTAAAAAAGTGAAATACCAATATAAATTAGAAGGCATAGATGAAAACTGGAGCGCAATAACAAATAGAACCGAAGCGCCTTACGGTAACTTACCACAAGGAACTTATTCGTTTAAGGTAAAAGCAATGAATAGTGAAGGGTATTGGAGCAATGAATTTAATTACACCTTTTCTATTCGACCGCCCTGGTGGAAAACGTGGTGGTTCCGTACCACTTCCGGAATTCTTGCTTTAGGCTCAGTTGTGTTTTATGTGAAACGGCGTGAACGAAATCTGAAAGCGCGCCAGAAAGAATTGGAGCAGACCGTTGAAGAACGAACAGCAGAGGTCGTGGAGCAGAAACAACTGATCGAAGAGAAGCATAAAGAAATTACCGATAGTATTAATTACGCTGAGCGCATTCAACGAAGTTTTCTTGCGTCGGAGGAATTGTTAACGAAAAATCTGAAAGAGTATTTTGTATTCTTCCAGCCAAAGGGTGTTGTAAGTGGCGATTTCTATTGGGCAACCGAATTGAAAAATGAAAATTTCGCTTTAGCGACAGCGGATAGCACTGGACATGGCGTTCCCGGTGCTATTATGAGCATACTCAATATATCTACACTTGAAGGCGCTGTTAAAGAGGGCAGATCTGAGCCAGCTGATATTCTCAACTACACCCGAGGTGAAATTATTTCCCGACTGAGTAAAGACGGAAGCGAAGAAGGTGGAAAAGACGGAATGGATTGTTCCCTTATCGTGCTTGATAAGAATAAGAAGCAACTTCATTATGCTGCTGCGAATGATCCCATTTGGATAGTCAGAAACAATGAGCTCTTAGAGTTTTCCGCAGACAAAATGCCGGTAGGGAAGCACAATAAAGACAATGTTCCGTTCACACAACATAGCGTTGAATTAAAGAGTGGCGACGTAATTTATACACTCACTGATGGAATGCCAGATCAGTTTGGCGGTCCGAAAGGGAAAAAATATATGTATAAGCAACTAAAAGAATTGCTTGTGTCTGTTTCATCTTTACCAATGAAAGAGCAACACAATCGGTTGTCTGAATCACTGAGCACGTGGAAGGGCAATCTCGAACAGGTCGATGACGTTTGCATAATTGGAATTAGAATTTGATCCAAATGCAAACGTCACCGGGTTAGCGCCTGATCGTTAGTATTTTTGAATCCGGATTTGTGCCCGTCCTTCTGCTGTTTCTACCACGAGGAAATAATATCCTGCTTCTAAGGCCGAAACATCAAACGTTGAGCTTGCAACGTTACTCAGCGTTTGCTGTTCCACAACCCTGCCGGCCACGTCGTAAATCACTGCAGTACCTTCTCCCGTAAGACTGGTGTTCACAGACAAAGAACCATTCGTTGGATTCGGGTAAGCGGAAATCTCGTGCTGATTGTATTCTTCAATTCCAACAGCCGCATTAATTGTTCCACCGGTTGAGAACATCGGCAAGGTGTCTTCGTTGTGATCAATCAGTTTATAATTCGTGAACCAGAATTTCAACGGACCGTTTGCATTCTGCGTGAGAACAAATCGCATCAAAACTAATTCTCCGCTTCCGCTGGTGTCGGTCTGACTTGTTCTGCTTACACCCAGATCGCAATACTGTGAACTGTAGAATGGTTTCTCAAGATGTAAAGTGCTTCCGGGGGAGAACCATGTATTGGTGTAATCGAATTCAAGTGTGCCCGGCTCAACGAACGGATAATCCCAATTCATTGTAAATGCAACTCCGTAACCATTCGCAACTGGTGAACTTTGTGTTCCCAGCCAGATTGGAATCTCAACTGTATCACCGGGTTGATAAGCCGCTTGAGTGATCACCACTTTGATTTCTGTTCCTACAGACTGAACTTCTTCCGGTGCTGCATAGCGGGCAGGATGTGTTTGTCCGTAATTCAACGACACAGCAGTGGTATCAGAAAATCCGATGATTCCGTTTCCATCACAATCGGCGTGAACAATATCTGTTGAATCTGCAAACTCCTGATGCCAGATGTAATTTGGTTGTGCAATCCAGTTCAGTGATGCGTTTGCACGCGTACCTCCTGTTTCACCGAATGCGACACCAATAGAAAGAATATCGAAGTTGTCGGCAACAAGATCGTAGTTCGCATCTCCCGGCCACACCACAATTTGTCCGGCGCAGGTTTGCCATTGCCAGCCGTTATTGTTAGCGACATCGGAACTGCTTGCGCCAGCAAAAAATGTTGCACCGCCTGAAGCATCAATGCCTTGAAGAATCAGGTAGTCGAGACAAACTGTATCGCCCGGTACACTGATGTACGCGCGATCAATTGGCGATGCAGCCTGGATGCCGATGTAGGACGACGAATTGCTGTTCGCGATAATAGCACTGTCCACATAAATCGTATCGCTGCTCAGTCTGATCATTTCTCCACCCGCTTCCAGGAACAGCGAATCCATGTGCTGCGAACCGGCGATGGAAACGCTTCCGCGTATGCGCAAAACTTCGAACGTGTCCGCATCCGCGAGCGCAATATTGTTTTCCAGAATCACTTCCTTATAAAAGTGATTTCCCCCCTGGAAAACAATTCCTTCCGCTGTTACAGTTGCCGAAGACGCATTGAGTACCAACATTGGATCGTTGTTCATCAACCAGCTTCCTGTTATAATGGTTGATGTATCAAGGTGCAACTCACGACTCAGGATGTTGAGACTGGTAATAACGTTTGCACTGAGCGCATTACCGTTGGTGTAGACGATACCGGTAATCAGGTCGAGCGTGTCGCACCCGAGTGTATCGGAAATTGACCAGGTACCACCAATTCCGTTGAAGATGATATTTCCAACTGTTGCATTTTTCGGATCAATAATATTTCCCGGACTCTGCGCGCGCATGTAAAGGTTCACACCATAAGTTGAAACACCCTGTTCTAAGATCAGTGAACCAAAACAGTTCATGTGGTTTGCTTGTGCCGGTGATGCGAATGATGGAGATCCCGTTGAAGATGTCCAATCCATGTTGTGACAATATCCGTTCGTCACATTCATGTTCACTGATTCGCCAGCTGATGGAAATGAAAGTCCATCGAAGAATACATCAGTGAGTGGATGTGGAATACAACCTGCCGGAGCACCGCCGCTGGTGTATGACCAGTGCATTGGATTTTTCCAATCGCCGGTTCCTCCAACCCAGTACATCGGAACAGCAGGAGGAGGAGTAACATTCCATCCGCTTACATTCAACATCGCACAAGTGTTGGTTGCATTAAAAGTTGCTCCGCCGGTTGCGTGAATATCTTCAAGAATCAGGTAATCGCAATTCACCACACCACTTGCCTTGGAAATATAAGCTGCACTGCCCGCTGTCGTTGACTTCACAGTTACAGGTGTTGCGCAACTTGAATTAATATACAGGTCGCCGGTGATGGTTTGTGTTGTCGCGGGATGAAGAAGAATCTGAATATCATTTCCAATAAACTGAAGTGTGTCGAACGTGCTGCTGCCATTCATTTCAGCGCTTCCACCAACAGTGAAATCTGAATATGTACTGTTCGATGTGAGAAGCAGGAAAGAAGGCGCATACACTGTGTTGTACGTGTTGGTTCCAAGATCATAGACAAACCATGACGTGATAGAATCTGGTGCCGTGAATGTTCCGCCTATGGTGCCCATTACCCAACGCGATGCATAAACTACGCTTCCGCTGAAGTTACGGTCCCCAGTACTACTGCTTGCACCAACTGTTCCTGCGGTGATTGGATTTCCATTCGTGGTATAATCACCACCTCCGATGATCAACACGGTTGCATTTATCGGCGATTGCTGAAGGAATGTTCCGCTGCCGAATATTTCAACTGCCTGCAGATTGTTGTTGTCAATATCAATAACGGTATTGGTTGAACTGCTTCGAAGAAAGATCACATCAACATTCCATAGAACAGGATTCTGAATCTTCAGATCGCCGAAGCCAATCATAAATCCTGTATCCTGCTGCAGGTTCGGTGTGTTGCTGGCTCCGTTCCATACCATATCCTCAAACAGCGTTACATGATTGTCCGCATCTGAAATTTCATTCAGTTGTGTGAAGGAATTCGCATCGAAGTTTACATCATCAAGTGGTGTTGGAGAGCATTCAGTCCCGGCACCTCCCGGTGTAGTTGACCAATGCAATGTATCGCTCCAGTTTCCTTGTCCGTTCACCCAATATAAAGTGCGCGGCAGTGGATTGTTAGTCGAGGACCATCCTGCTGCATTGAGAATCACACTGTTGTTTGCTGTTGGATTTCCTGTAGCCGTAATTCCATCAATGAAAACCGTTTGCAGCAAAGCGCCGGGTAATTGAAAATCGATTGATCCTGAACCACTGATCATCGACATTCCCGAACAGGCACCGTTAAATTTTACAGTGTCGTTGATCGTAATATTTCCTGTGATATTCAGCTGAACTCCTGGGCGCGTAGATTCGAAAGTTCCGAACACATCGTAGCCGGAGATATCGGCAT
>CAYUTR010000261.1:0-7346 GCA_964447465.1 uncultured Chryseobacterium sp. | reverse complement strand
TCTGTACTTGATGTGTATCCGAATCCAGCTGAAGACAATTTGAATGTGAACACTTCGCGCTTAGTTGGAGAAGGCTACGTAGTGAACATGTACAACGCAACCGGAGAACTGGTGAGTACTCAGCCAGCTGATGCAGACGGAACAACTTCAATCAACACAGAAAATCTTGCGCCGGGAATTTACATCCTGAATGTAGGCAACGGAGATGCGCTGTGGAGTGAAAAAGTAATCGTGAAATAATTCCCTGCGAAAAGAAAATGAAATTCCTTCCGCACACAATTTTCGTAGTTGCCGCCTGTTCACTTGTCATCCTGAGCTTAGTCGAAGGATGTACTCCTGACCTGAACAACCCCGATCCTCAACCGGGCGATGCTAACTTCACGAAAGTGGTTGCGATCGGTGGAGATTTCATTGCAGGATATCAGGATGGTGCGCTGTTCGCAGACGGACAATCAAAAAGTCTTCCGGCTTTGTTATGTCGGCAATTTGAATTGGCGGGCGGAGGAACTTTCAATCAAAATTATATTGCAGCTGGAAGTTCGCTTGGCTGGAACAGCAAACCGTGGGAGAGCTGGTTCATTCAGCAATCGCACATGGGTTGGAGAACAGATTGTGAAGGAACTGTTTCGCTTGGTCCGGTGAAAGATAGTTTGTCGGTTTCTGCAGCTGCCGTGTTGTATGCGAATACATTCAACAACTCGAATTGCAATTTTGGAATTCCGTTTGCAACTGCATTCGATCTGGTTTCAAATTCGATTGCCGGAATGACTACTTCTAATTCAAATCCATACTATGTCCGGATCGCATCGCAGCCGAATGTTTCCATTCCCCTGAATGATGCAGTTGCCGCGAACGGTACATTTTTCACTGCATGGGTCGGCATGGAAGACATTTACGAATACGCACGTCGCGGCGGAGAAGGAACAACGATCACGCCTTCAGCAGTGTTCTCTGAATATTTGGATTCAATCCTTACAAGGCTCACCGCGAACGGAGCAAAAGGTGTGATTGCAAACATCCCGGATTTTCGTGAGTTTCCTTATTACACCCTTGTTCCATGGAATGGCGCAAAACTCACGCAGTCCAAAGCCGATTCGCTGAATGACATTTACGCAACCACGCTTCCGCACATCCACTTTCACGAAGGAAGCAACGGATTCATGATCAACGACCCGAATCATCCAACCGGTTATCGTCAGATCCGTCGCAATGAATACATCACATTGAGTGTGCCGCTCGATTCAATGAAATGCAACTTCATGGGCATTCTGTTTGAAGTGTTGCCCGATCGTTATGTGCTCGACAGTACGGAATGTGAATTCATTGATCAGATGATTTCGGAATACAATTCGGTGATTGCAATCAAGGCCGCACAATACGGATTAGCATTCGTAGATATGTACGGTTATTTCCGTTCTGTGAATGCAGGAATTCTCTGGGACGGAGTTGCATTCAACAGCACGTTCGTAAGCGGAGGATTTTTCTCCCTCGATGGTTATCACCCGAATCAAAAAGGATATTCACTTATCGCGAATGAATTTATTTACGCGATCAATGCGAAGTACAACGCAACAATTCCAACGCTGAATTGTTTTGATTGTAACGGGATATTGTTTCCGTAGTTTACTTTACCGCTTTCGCGAGATTCGTGAAGTACACGGTATCGTTTTCCATACCAACGAAGTATTGCGAAATAATAGAACTCGTTCTGTCATAAACGTGATCTACAATCACATTCGCACCGAAACCACAACCGGTTTCACGAGTTACGATCTGCACAAACTTTTCGCTGAACATGAAATCAATGGCACAAGCATCCGCTTCATAGGGCTCATTGTGGTTATACGTCCACGTTTCATTGCGCAAGTGAGCACGTGAGTAAATACTTCCCATGTTATACGACGGTGCGCCCCTCGTAAAATCGAGTGCGAACAAAAACGTAGTATCGCTTTCGGGATAAACCATGAGCGAACCAACCGCTTCAACTTCCGGATTTGATCCGAAACCGTAGATGCCGCCGATGGACATGTTTTTGTTGGAGGAATTGGCATTGGCGCTGTCGGAATCTGTGGAGTCGTTAGTGTCAGCAACTGTTGAATCGCCGCATGACGCGAATAATACAATTGAAAAAATCAGAAGAATGTATTTCATGATTTTATAATATTAATTGATGCATTGTTGACACGGCACTAACACTAGCGGCATTTGCAAATTTGCACATCTGCAAATCTGCACATCATTTCGGGGTGTTCTATTTCACCGTACTCCCGTTATTCTGATCATTCTTCGTCGGCGACACAAAACTCAATTCTCCTTTGTCGTTTTCCGACATGAGAATCATTCCGTTCGATTCGATACCCATCATTTTGCGTGGAGCAAGATTCACAAGAATCGTTACCTGCTGACCGATGATATCTTCCGGCTTGTAGTACTTCGCGATTCCGCTGAGCACAACACGTTTGTCGATGCCGGTGTCGATTTCGAGTTTCAAAAGTTTATCACTCTTCGGCATTTTCTCTGCAGAGATAATTGTGCCGATACGGATATCCATTTTCGCGAAATCGTCGAATGAAGTTGTTTCTTTCTGTGGTTCCAATGGATTACCTGCTTGCGGATTTTTCTCAGCAGCTGCTGCTTCTGCCGTTTCCTGTTCTTTGCGAATAGTATCGAGTCGCTCCATCTGCTTTTTCATCAGCAACGGATCAACTTTCGCAAACAACATCACGGGCTCTTTCAACTGGTGACCAGCCGAAAGAAGATTGGTATTCTTCGCGTTGCTCCAGTTCATCGGTCCGGTATTCAACATGCCGCGGAGTTTCTCCGAAGTGAATGGGAGAAACGGCTGACAAAGTATGCTGAGGTTCGCGCAAATCTGCAATGAAACATTCAGAATTGTTTTCACGCGCTCCTGGTCAGGATTTTTCCATGGCTCATTATCGGAGAGATATTTATTTCCAACGCGAGCGAGATTCATCAATTCCATCTGTCCTTCACGGAATTTATAATTCGCGATTGCGTTACCGATCTTATCTGGGAATTTCGTGATCTCTTCGAGTACAATAAGATCTTCTTTCGTGTACTGCGTTGCTTCCGGAACTTTTCCTGCGAAGTTCTTGTGTGTAAGAACCATCGTGCGGTGAACGAAGTTGCTGAACACTGCAGTCAGCTCATTATTCACGCGTGCTTCGTAATCGCTCCAGAGGAAATCGCCGTCGCTGGTTTCGGGAGAAATTGCCGTTAATACGTAACGCAATTCATCCTGCTTGCCGGGCATTTCCTGTAAATATTCGTGCAGCCAGATTGCCCAGTTGCGCGATGTAGAAATTTTCTTGCTCTCGAGATTCAGGAATTCATTCGCAGGTACATTCTCCGGAAGAATATATCCTCCGTGCGCCATGAGCATCGCCGGGAAAATCAAACAATGAAAAACGATATTGTCTTTGCCGATGAAGTGAACGAGTTTCGTCTCTTTGTCTTTCCAGTACACTTCCCAGTTCGCTGACTTCGGTTTTCCACCGTACGACAATACGTTGCGTGTTTCAGGTTGCTCGAACCATTCCTTACTCGCGGTGATGTAACCGATCGGCGCATCGAACCACACGTAAAGCACTTTTCCTTCTGCGTCAGGCAAAGGAACTTTCACGCCCCAGTTCAGATCGCGTGTCATTGCACGTGGATGCAATCCGTTTACGAGCCAAGATTTACATTGGCCCGCCACGTTCGCTTTCCACTCGGGATGCGATGAAATATAATTTTCCAGCTGAGGCTGCATTTCATCCAGCGGCAGAAACCAATTCTTCGTTTGCTTTTTTATTGGCGCAGTTCCCGACAGAGCAGAAACAGGATTGATCAGTTCATCCGGAGATAAATCTGATCCGCAGTTTTCACACTGATCGCCGTAAGCTTTTGGATTTGCGCAACGCGGACAAGTTCCAACGATGAAACGATCGACGAGAAACATTTTTGCCTGCTCGTCGAAATTCTGTTCCGTAGTTTTTTCGCGGAAATACTTTTTATCGTACAGCGTCGTGAAAAAATCAGAAGAGAATTTGTGGTGAACAGGCTTACTCGTGCGCGAATAAATATCAAACTCGATTCCGAAATCTTTGAAGGACTGGTCAATCACTTTGTAATACTTGTCGACCACTTCCTGCGGAGATTTTTTCTCCATGAATCCGCGGATCATGATCGGAACTCCGTGTTCGTCGGTTCCGCTCACAAACAAAACATCTTCCCCGGTTGAACGGAGGTAGCGTACGTAAATATCAGAGGGCAGGTAACAGCCGGCGAGGTGGCCGATGTGGATCGGTCCATTCGCATAAATGAGTGCGGCGGTTACGGTATAGCGTTTCGGTGTGTTCATTGGTAAATTGAGGGTACGAAGATAGATAATACATGGGAGTTGGGAGATGGGAGACGGGAGTGATTTTGGCTTCCGTGGGGTAAACCCCACGGTCATCGTCGCTGCCTATATTTGGTGAAAGTGCACGGTCTTGTCGCAAAATAAATTCTTCACGCGAACCCGTGCACTTTCATACTAGGCGATGACGACGATAACCACGGGCTTCAGCCCACGGAAAAAGGCTGTTACTCCCGTCTCCTATCTCCAAACTCCCAACTATCTTTACGCACATGAAAGAAGCGCGCCGTCCCGCCCCACTTAAAGCCGGGGATTCTATTGGTATTTGTTCACCCGCACGCAAGATTCCTGCAGAGGATATTGAAGGTGCAATCGGCATGATCGAGGCACAAGGGTTTTATCCTGTTCTCGGGAAGAACATGTTCAATGAACACAACCAGTTTTCAGGAACGGATGAAGAACGTGCGGATGATCTGCAGTTGTTTCTCGATGATCCGAACATCAAGGCAATTTTGTTCGCTCGAGGCGGTTACGGAACTATGCGCATCATTGACGAACTGAACTGGACGGAGTTTGATAAAAATCCGAAGTGGTTGATTGGTTACAGTGATATCACGGTGTTGCACAATCACGTTCACACTCAGCTGAATGTTGAAACGCTGCACGCAACAATGCCCATTAATTTCGGAAAAGACCTGCATTCCACGGAATCACTTTTCAAAGTTGCAGATGGAGGCAGTATGATTCATGAAGCTGAAAATACGGGTGGAGTTTCCAATCGCGCAGGAACAGTAACCGCGCCTATTATCGGCGGAAATCTCTCGCTGATTTTTGCATTACAAGGTTCAGTTTCCGACCTCGACACGAAGGGAAAAATTCTCTTCATAGAAGATATTGATGAGTATCTCTATCACATCGACCGAATGATGTTGGGATTGAAGCGTGCTGGCAAACTTTCAAATCTCGCTGGACTTGTTGTTGGCGGAATGACCGACATGAAAGACAATGCGGTTCCATTCGGACAAACTGCAGAAGAGATTATTGAATCACACGTTGCAGAATACAATTATCCGGTGTGTTACAATTTTCCTGCGGGACATGATTACAAGAATTATGCGTTGCCCTTGGGAAGAAACGTGCATTTGCATGTGGAGGAAAATCTCGGGAAAATAGAATTCTAGAGTTTTTTGTAATCCGCCGGCACAACAAAAAGATTCTCATCAATGTTGCGCTTTTCAATCCGCGTTACTTCAAGGCGACCGGTTTCTTCACCTTTTCCGTTTGATTTTGTAATCAACATCGGCATTGCTCCGGCTTTAGGATCGAGAGACCAGTAGTAATTGAAATACCTGTTTTGCTCACCTAAAATCGCAACGGAAGACTTGAAGAAACCAAACTTTCCGGAAGTCATCCAGTAAGAAAACAATGTGTCGCCCGGAGTTTTGACTGTATACTCGGTAGTTTTGTACGTCTGAAGCTCCTTGGCGTTTTTTGTTTCGGTAACTGTGCATCCCACTGGAGTAGCAGGTGTTTTTACGGGAAGCCCTGATTGATGTGTTTTCGCCTTGTGATCGATAAACGTCATCGTAGAATCTTTCGTGTTGATGATGTAGGCACTCTTCAGCAAACGACTTCCCGGTTCAAATTCGTCAATGCGCACGAGGTCGCCCTTCACGTACCAGGTTGTATTTTCAACATTACTTCCCTCTTGTTTCTTGAACTCAATCATCCCTTCAAAATCCTGCGCGTGAACGCAAATTCCAAAAAGTAAAAACAAGGGCAGAATCAGGAGACGTTTCATAGTGTGCATTGTGTTGCCTCTAATTTACAAATCCCGAGCCGCATTCTGTCGGAATAGACACTTACTCAACTTAAACGTTTGTAAACGGCTTAAGAACAACCCATTGTCTACATTCGTTAAATGATGAACGAAAAACAAACCCTCGGTAAGTGGGGTGAAATTGAAGCTATCCGGATTCTGAAAGAAGAAGGCCTACATGTGATCGAGGCGAACTGGACATTCCTTCATCTTGAGATTGACATTGTTGCGAAAGATGGCGACAAACTCGTGATTGTCGAAGTAAAAACACGTGGCTCCAATGAATATGGCGAACCGGAGATGTTTGTCACTCGTGCGAAACAGAAGAAACTTATTCGCGCAACCAACTGGTACATGGAACACAAAAAACTCACGAATGAAGTGCGGTTTGATGTGATTGGCATTGTGAAGAATGGGAGTATGATGGTGACGAATTACATCCCAAATGCGTTCTCCGCCGTCGACTAAATCCTTTTCTCTGCCGCGGGATTATCCCGCAGTGAAGAAAAAGAGGCCGTGTTACCGCCTGACTGCCAGTCTCTACACTTCATCGACTGCCTACTGCCTACTGGTCAACTGCCTACTGGTATTCAGTATCTTTGCACTTCAAATATCGAAAAATGGCATATTCAAGGAGTTCCGGCGGTCCGGGCAGAAAATCAGGTGGCAGAAAGCCAGGCGACAGTAGCAGAGGCGGTGGGTCACGTGGTGCGAAGCCGACATGGAAAAAAGGCGGAAGCTCACGCAGCGGAGACGACAAACCTGCATTCAAAAAACGTAGCGATAGTGGTGATGATCGTCCACGCAAAACATATGGCGAGAAGCCAGCATTCAAAAAAAGGGATGAGGGACGAGGAACGCGGGATGAGGGCGGAAGCGGCTACAAAAAACCGTTTGGTGATAAGCCTGCATTCAAGCGTCGTGATGATGGCGATGATCGTCCGCGCAAAACATACGGAGACAAACCAGCATTCAAAAAACGTGATGACGGTGATGATCGTCCGCGCAAAACATACGGCGACAAACCAGCATTCAAGAAACGTGATGATGGCGATGATCGTCCGCGCAAAACATACGGCGACAAACCAGCATTCAAGAAACGTGATGACGGCGATGATCGTCCGCGCAAACCGTACGGTGACAAGCCAGCATTCAAACGTCGCGATG
>CAYUTR010000260.1:0-7348 GCA_964447465.1 uncultured Chryseobacterium sp. | reverse complement strand
ATGAAGTTGATGTTATTTATTTCTTCAGATGCATATGCACTGCCGGGATAATCGGACGGCACATGCGTGTCGATATTGTAGAAGTAAAATGAATTCACGCGGCACGATGCCGCAATGATGAAAAAACGTGTCTTGATTCCGATCGAAGGCTGCACGTAAAATACAAACGCATCCAGTTTTGAACTGCCGATGTAAATACTATCCTGGTAAGTGTGCCGCTGCGTACTTTGTCCGATGCCCGCGTAAGCATCGAATACAAAGTGTTCCAATCTTTCTGGTCTTGTTGCGCCTGGAAAAATCAGGTTGACGTTGTTATAATAACCGATTCCCAGATCAAAGGCATAACCTTTTCCGGTTCCACTGGAATTTTCGTAGGATGAAGGAGTAGTAACAGAGCAGGTCCTTGTTTTAGAAACTTGCATCACATTCGCAGTCAATCCCCAATTCTTCCTCGGCGAATACGATCCCTGCGCGAAGAAACCACTTGTTCCATAATTGTCGGCGTCGTTGAGAAAAACAAAGCTTTGCCCATCTCTCACACACAGTCCGGCAGTAATGTTTACTTCTCCCGAGTCGGTGAGCAATGGAACATTTTGCGGAGGCGGAGAATAGTAGACGTGGTGTTGGGAGCAGGTGCAGGATTGGAGGATGAGCCATCCCAGCAGTAGTTGTGCAAGCAACCGGAGGCGCGACATAGGGTGTTTCATCTTGAAGTGTGGTAACACTCTTCGATCCCTCGACAAGCTCGGGACCTCAGAGCGTGCTTCGAAAGTACTTATTTCTTTCCTGCTAATTTTCTTGCCCCAATTCCCCGCCCAGGTTGGCTTCTCTTATGTTACTTTTTTAGAAAAGTAACCTCGCACGAACGACGTTCAGTCGGGCGGGATTGGGAGAGGAGAGGGAGGGAGAGCACGAGAGCAATTATGATGTATCGCAAATAGCAGGTAGGGAGTGGGTGATTGGGTTGGGACAAGGTGAACCTTTTGTAAGGAAAAAATTACCAAATCATTTGTTGAAAATCTAATCGTTTATGATGAGATATTAACAAAGAATGCAGCTTTTCGAAAATTTTCTTTGTGGTTTGCGATTCTTTTGTAGGTTTGATTCGCTAATCCGTTTCAACCTAACAAACCTATCTCCCATGAAATACATCGCAGTATTTGCAGTGGCTGTGCTATGCTCATTATCCGTAAGCGCACAGGTCAGCAATTTCACATTCAAAAGCAAAGTATATATACTGGATATTACTACGTCTGGTGACGGTAAAGGGTATAACATCCAGCTCTTCGGTGACAGCTCAGGTGTGCTTGATTCGGCAAGATCGGTGGTAACGTTGCTTCCTGATATGACACAGGAAATTTTTACCGCACAATTTGTTTCTGTTTTTTCTGATCTGATTTTCGTGGGTGCTCCTGAGACAGATGATGCAGATGAAACAGATGATGAAGGTGATGACGGTGATGAAAATAATGAAGATGATGAAGATGATGCTGGTACCCCGGGTGATTCCGCGGCCCAGGGCAAAAAAGTTAATAAACGTGTAACTGATACTAAAGGTGGCCCTGATACTGCCGGAATACAACAAAAGGCTACCGAGCTGTATAATGTTGCGATGAGAGCGATCTCCAAAATGGAGATTGAAAAGGAGCGCGCTGAATACGTAGCCATGGAAAAGGAAGTGACGGAAACAATTCAGAAGAAACTTGAAGAAGGTCTTTCGGGTAAACAGGACACTACCATAGAAATTACAGTCAACACATTTATTAATTTCTATGAGACTTCTGATCCCTGGGACCGCAATGACGCTTGTTATTTGAGAAAAAGACACGTAAATGATACCAGTAAGAATGCAAGGGTTAGAAGCGTGCAATTTTCACTTAAAGACGGAACTGTCTCTGCATTTACTGTATTTATTGAGCCAATCGTCCTCAAGACCGTTGCGGCTGATTCGGCTGTGCTTTACAAAATTTGCAGGGACACTGCTAAGGCAAAGCATGACCCTTACCGGAAACTGATACGATTGAAATCGGATAGTACATTTCATGACACATGCTCAATCGATCACAAATGGTGTTCTAACGAATCCTTTGCTGCACGCAAGGGGCAGTATATTGAGCTGAAAAAAGTTGAATTGACGAAACAAAAAGTGGATACAATATATGGACCGGCAATTAGCTTGATGCGAAGAGGCGACATCCGGCTCACCGTGTTTTATGGTAAAGAAACGGACTCCACTTATACGTGGGCTAAAAGTCTTCAGGTAAAAGACGCAAAAGGGGAAAAGCATATTTATTACATCTACCTGATCGATATTCTTCAGATGAGTCCATATGATACTGCACAACAAAGGACTTTCGTACTGCCACGGGATAACGAAACAGCCAATTACTACCTGGATGGAGAGAACATAAAAGAGCCTGCACCGATTTTCGTGCGTGATAGAAATGTAAACTCATACTTCGACGTCGCGATCGGAACTGACCTCTTTGGGTTGTTTGCAAATGACAACGCAAATGGAAAACTAAAAACCGAAGTAAGTGGTAATTTTAATCTGTTCCGGAGTAATGCCCGATTCAACTTCTGTCAAACAGTTCATCCATTCTTGTGTATTACCAATTTCTCACGGGAAGAAGAGAATGTTATTTCTCTCAACACCGGCACAGTTAAAAGTGACAGTGTATCCGGACTACAGATGATGCAGATTAACAATTTTAACGGAGGTATTTCCCTGGATTTACTTACGATGAGATTTGACGGAAATTTAACCACGCGTTTGAATTTTAAATCGCGTCACTGGGAAACGCCTTTCCTGTACACCGACACAATAAATAATACGTCAAAAAACTTCAACGTTAAATCGAGATCGTATGAAATGGGATTTACGATGTCTTCTGAAGTGTGCAACGGCCGGATAAAGTGGTGTTATGGATTTGCGCTCATAGATTTTCGCATTACGAATGATTCAATACGCCAGGAATATTATAACCCTTTCGCATTGAGCGACCTTAATCGTAAAGGGTACGTGCGTGATTTTTACCTGCCAAGTTTGTTTTTTAGTAACACATTCGAAATCTATTATTCGCCAAAGCCTGATTCCTACAGCAAGCTTTTTTGTAAATGGAATTATACTTACCAGATTTCAAGGCTGAATCAAGGCGTAAGCTATCTTCAGGTTCAAGTTGGATACACCACTTCAATTTCTGAATTCGTTAAATCATTGGGTTCGAAACTAACGACAAGTAAGACCGGCGAAGATGAGGGTGGTAAGGACGAAACCAAAGACTGAGTATTGAGGTCATTCAGAAGAAGGTTGCCCGTTGAATTTGATATACCACCGCGCTGACTGAACTGTTTTTTATACATTAGTTACGCTGACTCACCACTTAAACAACACCCAATGGAAAGAAGAAAATTTTCCCGCAAACGATCAAAGGCAAAACCTGCGCCTAAAACAAAGCGCGATGCTGCGCTGCAACCGAAGAAAGCCGGTAAGAAGAGTGAGGTAGATTCAACAGTGCATTTATTCGGTAAAGGGCGAGTTTGTGATACTGAAGCGCGTGGGCATGCTCATCCACACGGAAGTTCACCAATAAAAATAGTGGTTGATGCTTCCGAAGGATTCATTCCGCTCTGGGCAAAAAATACGATTCTCAAGTGGAGATTCCGTGAAAGATCCATGAGCTATTTTGATAAACCGGAAGAAGCGAAGAAGGCGATCCGCCTGCTGTTCGCAGAAGCGGTGCTCGCATGGGGAACTGCAGCTCCTGTAAAGTTCAAAGAAGATAACGACGTCTACGATTTTGAGATCGTCATGCGCAAGAGCGACGATTGTGATAGTTACGGTTGCACATTAGCGAGTGCATTTTTTCCGGATCCCGGGCGCAACCTGATGATCCTGTATCCATTCCTTTTTGAGCAGGACAGAAAAGAACAGATCGATACGATGGTACACGAGATCGGTCACATTTTCGGATTGCGTCATTTCTTTGCCAAGTTGGAAGAGAAGGAATGGCCAAGCCAGGTTTTCGGAAAGCACAGCAAATTTTCTGTGATGAACTACGGCGAGTTGAGCAAAATGACAAAGAACGATCAGGCCGATCTTAAGCAGTTGTACAAATTGACATGGAGCGGTAAACTGACGAGCATTAATGATACGCCGATCAAGCTTGTTAAGGCGTTTCACACAATTGCATACTCGGGAAAAAACCTGGGAGTGTTTGCTCCGGCAGCGAAGAGGTTGGGGGAGGAGGATTAGTGAGCGTTGAGGCTTTGTGAAAGTACTGATAGGCTTTAGAGCACTTGCAACTTTGGGTTTGGTCTAAATAAAAAGCTGTCACGAGTGACAGCTTTTTTGTTGGGGTGGATTTTGGGTAAAAATGCTACGGCAGAGTTCGGGGTATAATGCTACCGGAGCGTAGGTTTTTTGCCACTGTTAAAACCATAGCGATAAAAGCCCCAGCTCAATCCCCAACGGATTTCTATTATCTGCTGATCGAAGTACATGTTGTAGTTGTCGCTGCCCCAATAGCCGACCTGTGCGAAACCGGAAGCCATTCGTGTTCCAGGGATGCGAATATGGAACGTTGCCCACAAATTGAGCCTTCTGGGCAGTGGAGCTGGTTTGAGATCGTGCAATGGACCGCTCATCAGTTTTCCGAGGAGTATATTACCGTTTAAGAGTACCCGAAAAAGTTCTTTTGGTACTTCATCTCCTTCGTCTTCCCAACGATGTAAGATTGAATGCCAAAGTTGAGTCTGGAAATATCTGTTCGCGATAAATCCAAATTCATAATTGACGCGATGTCTGGAATAAACATCAACACTATCAAATTCCTTGTTGGTCAACGCACCTCGTGGGTGCCATTCAAATCCAACCTTCCAATAAAGCTGTCGATATGAACGATTGGAAACTTTATTTAAATGCGTTTTATTGTCTTTATGCACCTCCTTTTTAAGCGACTTATTAATTACCGCGTCATTAGAATACCAGATACCTCCATACATGAATTCGAACACAGCATTTTCTCCGAAGTTTCCGTTGTATTTATTTGTTTCACCGATTGCATAGCCGGGTAATATGTTTAGCGAATCGATAAATTCATGTCCGTCTTGTCCATCAGAATGGTGAAAAGCCATGAGACCGAAGTACTGTATCATCTGTGGTCTTTTTTCCATCCAACACCTGGGACTACCGTAGTAGGTTACACGAGGAAGGTAACTCGGTGTACGCACGGGTAGAGATTTATCACTTTGAGCATGATCTTCTGCCAGAATTCTGATCTTAAATTGTGGTGTCAGGTGAATGCAACTCACGAAGCCTCGCTTGCCATGCCATCCCCGGCCGCCCAACGCAATAGGTGTATTAATGTCTGCGTTTAATATGAAAGATTTTTTATATCTCGCAGTATCCGGATAGAATGCCCAGTTGGTTACACCTGTACCTGAGACTGTGCTAGGTGTTGATACAACCTGCAATTCTTCAAAAAAGAATTCAGCCATATCACGTTTGTGACGAAGTTTAACCAAGGGATCGTGAATCGTATCGCCTGGAGTTCCTTCCGGTTGGAAATCATAAAGATTCATGAGTATTGAATCATACTTCGAACTTTGCATGTAGGTTGTTACTTCATGAATGTCCAGAGGTAGGGTGATCGGAATATTATCGGCTGAGTCCAGATGATAATCTGTAAAATCAAAAATGGTAAAAAGATGAGCGCACTGCAGTGTATCCATTAAGTAATAGGTTTTATCCACCTCGTTTTTTATGTTGGTCCCTAGGCTCGTTGAACTGAAATTCGTAGACAATCCTCTTTTGCCGTCAGTTAAACATTTTATAAACTTGTCGATCCCTCTAAGAAAACGAACATCAAATACCTTCTGCAATGCAGGATCCGTTTCATTGTAACCAATAATTACATTGTAGTTGTCGAGTGTCGTGGAATCTGTACGTTCTCTGAAATCCATGAAGGTTGTTTGTCCAGGTACGGCAGGAGCCAACAGCAAGGCGGTAATATGCTGTTTAGGATTAGCATATCTCGGATTCGCTTCCATCTTAGTTAACTCTTTCGCCAAATCATCATCATGGTTTGAAAGTTTTGATCGTTGATTGAACATTACTGTTGTCAGAATATTTGCAGATGTACTATGAGAAATCATGCGGACATGAATGTCCGCATCCATCTTATTTAAAAGCGCACGTAATTCCATGCCCACGTAATAGGTCGTTTGGCTTGCGAACGAGAAGTTGAGCGTCTTCTTAGCGCGAACGTTAGTGGCTGTTCCGTCCCAATGAATTTCCACAAAACAGGTATTGTGTTTATTGTATGATGTGTCCAGATAGTCACCAATGCGATTTCTGATTTTAGCAAGCTTGACCAGCGTATTGAGGTTATTGTTGCCTCTGAAATAATTGTCAAATCCAATGCTTAGAAAAGTTACATCTTCACAGTTGTGTGAAAGCATTTCGGATTCAATGGCGCGGGCGTTGGTCGCCACAATGGAATCCTGAAACCGTTGCCAAGTGAGAGAATCTTGCTGATTAAGTTTTCTGAATTCTTCTGTTGGTAACGCAATGTTGTAACGATCAAAAGAAGCCTTGAAGCGTGCAGGGTGGTTCAGATAGAGTTGAAATAATGTAGCATACGCTTCGAGAAATTCTGTAGTGTCGATGAAAACCAATTCATCGGGATAATAATCGCCATGACGATCAAAGTATAGTCGAACTAACCCGTGATTTTTTTCCGCACCAAGGCCGTCGGCATAACGGAAATCTTGTTCGATATTGGTTCTATTTAGCAAGAGAAATCTTTCATACGATTCACAGCCTACAAATAGGAATGTAAGAATGCATACGGCAGCAAGCAATGCTGCACGATTTCGTGAAATCAGGGTTAGTGTCATAGGGATGTAAGGATTAGCGATTGTCCAAATCTACAATAATATCAATACACTGAGTTTACGAAAACAGTGAGTGTACTTAATTCTGGTTGGTACATTATCCGTTTACAAACGTTTGTAAACGGATAAGTTTTGAACAAGAATGTCAAAATCCGCAAGAAGTGATACGATATGATACGGAAATATCCGATCGCGATACGATCCGGAAACCAGACAATTTACTTCCCCGGTAGATTCACATTAATCCCGAAAACCAGTTTCGTGTCTTCGTACGAACTCGTCTTCATGTTCCTGAACGGCTGCGAATACACATATTGAAACTGTAGCATCACCCAGCGGTATCCGGCTCTGATGGTTATTGCCGGTTCGAGGAAGGGCTGAAGTCTGTTGGATGAAATGAAGTTGATGTTATTTATTTCTTCAGATGCATATGCACTGCCGGGATAATCGG
>CAYUTR010000259.1:0-7354 GCA_964447465.1 uncultured Chryseobacterium sp. | reverse complement strand
GCCACCAAATTGATCGGCATATCCATCGGTGATGAGGAATATTTCATCACCTTCCGCGAGCTGAACTGTATGTGTTTTGAACGGCTGATCAAGTTCCCACTTCCCTACCGGTTGCTTGTCTGCTGCCACAGTTCTGATTTCGCCTTCACTCAGAATGATTAATGAGTTCTGCGCTCCGGCCCACATGAACTCCCTGCGACCGCGGCGATCAAGCGGCCAGGCACACAATGAAATATCCATTCCGTCCTGTACGATCTGGTGACTCTTGCGGAATGTTTCGAGAACCAACTCTTTTGTTTTGTCCAGAATTTTTCCGGGATCTGTCAACCTATATTCATTAACTGCACGATTTAACGCATTGGAACAAACAACACTTACGAATGCTCCTGGTACACCATGACCTGTACAATCGGCTGCCGCGAGGAAAATATGCGAATTGGTTTTCTCATACCAGTAGAAATCTCCGGCAACAATATCCTTCGGCAGGTAGAGAATGAAAAAATCCTCGAACGATTCGCGAATCGTTTGCTCATCCGGAATAATGGCATCCTGTAAACGACGCGCATAGGTGATTGAATCATGGATCGACTTGTTCTTCTCCTCCACCAATATTTTCTGCTGCTCAATGATATTCTTCGCTTTTTTATTCTGCTGCAAACTGCGGAAAATGAAAAACGCAAGAACACCCATGATGATAAATCCGATCACCACAATTATCAGGATGATCCGGTTTTTCTCCAATTCCTTTTCCGAGCGCACTTCCTGTGCTTTCGACACAGCTATTTTCTCAGCGTTATCGGCTTTCAGTTCGCTTTCTTTTGCGGCGTACTCTACTGCGGCAAATTTCCTGATCTCTTCCTGGTTTTCTACACTGTCGCGAGCATTAATGAATTTGATATACATTTCGAGCGCCCGCGCTTTATCACCCGTTGTATCATACAGTTGATACAATTGTTTGGATGACTCCTGAACATTGTCAGGAATATTACTCGCTTCTGCTGCAAGGAGCGACTTTTCACCATACAACTTCGATTCTGCGAACCTGCCCATTGCCATGTACGTGACCGACATCGCGTTCCAGGTAATCGCCTTGAGGTTTTCATAACTCGTACTCACGGCGATGCTATCGGCATGTTTCAGTTCCTCGAGCGCCTCTTCGTACCGTCCGCTACTGCGATAGATGTCGGCTATGGCAACATAAATGAAAGCCTGGCGATTGACGTCCTTCACATATTTTGCAATTTCCAAAGCTTCATTAAAATACGTCAGTGCTGTATCATTTTCACCTTTACGTTTATAAACATCCCCTATCGTACTGAGATTTGTGGCAACCAGCATGCGGTTATTTACACTTCTCGATATGCTCAATGCAACGAGATAATAACTTAACGCCCTGTCGAGTTGTCCTTGCGTGCGGTAAATGGATCCCATGCTGCCAAGTGCATAAGCAAGCTGATTTTTATGGTCGATTTCCTGAGCAAGAACACGTGCACTATCGAAATACAGCAACGCATGTGCGTCATCGTTCTGCATCCTGTACATTTCACCCAGTGTACTGTATCCACTTGTCGCGCGGTACTTGTCCCTGATCTGCTTGGAAATCTGGAGCACTTCCTTCACATAGTAAAAGGAGCTGTCCATGTTCGATTCGTAGCGGTTCACCACTGCCAGAATGCTATACGCAAATGCGCGCCTCGAAGGATCATTAAGCTTTGTGCTTATTTCGAGGACGCGGTTGAGACAAGATCGGGAAGAATCATACTTATGCATGGACACGTACACATCGGCCATACTTGAATAGGCAATCGCCAGCACATCATCGTACTTGCGCTCCGTTGCAATTTTAGCTGCATCACGCAAGTAAGGCATCGATCCTGCATTGTTTCCCTGGAATCTCTGAATATCTCCCTGCTGAACGTAAATACGTGAAAGGAGATAATTGAATTTCCGTTCAGTTGCAAGTCGTTCTGCAATCTTCAACACACTGTCTGCTGCCGAATATTTATTCTCCCGCGCAAGACACAAAGCAATCTTTGATTCCGAATCGGCTATACCGTAGTAATCATTATTCTCCGTGCTGATGCGCTTTGCTTCCTCCGCCATCATCTTACCCTGCGGTCCGCGCCAGATTGCAGCAAGTTCATTCAGCCAGCGCACACGATCTGTATCGTTTGTAGAGTTGAGAACCTCCAATCTCATCGAATCGACGTAAAGCGATTGCTGAACCGTATCATGGAGTGTACTGTCGACACCGGCTGAAAATCCTTTGTAGCCGGCATCGCCTTCATCCTGAGCACAGGCGCAAAAGAAAAATGTGAGCAATAGAATGGGGACTAATCTGCGGAACTGCATATTGGTTCCTAATTTACGAATCAAATTCAAGTTCTCCCGCTTGCACAGCACATATTGATCAGTATATTTAGCTGTGCGAAATCTCGCTTTCCTTCTCGCCTTCCTGATGATTACCGCGGCTAATGCACAGTCACGGCAAAAGTACATTGATTCGCTGGAGAATGAAGTTGTTATTCACCTCACAGAGGATACTAACCGAGCGATTAACCTCTACAAACTGTGCTGGGAGCTAAGGATTATCGATACTGCAAAATCCGAAGCGTACGGAAATGAAGCACTGCGTATATCCCTGAAGCTCGACTTCAAACGCGGAATCGGAGCGGCGTACAACAATCTCGGTGGACTTTACGAAATCAAGGGCGATGATGTAAAGGCGTTGCAGTATTACAATCTGGCATTGGTTGCGAAGCGCGCAAACAAGGATCGCAAAGGAACCGCCTCGACACTGAACAACATCGGGATCATTTACAAGAAGCAGGAATACTTCGAACGTTCGCTGACATATTATTGGGAAGCCATGGCGCTCAATCGCGAGTCGGGGAACAAATCTTTTTTGTTGCAGAACTACTATAACATTGCGAACAGTTACAAAGGCTTGAAGCGATACGACTCGACACTTTATTATTACAAACTAAGCCTGGATCTCGCACAGGAAAGTGAAAACAAAGGATTCTGCGTCGACATCTACAACTCAATCGGAAACTATTACGTTGACCAGAAAGATTTCCAGACCGGTATCAACTATTTTGATTCAAGCTACGCGTACATACAGCTTTACGGATTTTATGTCAAGGAGTATTATTATTACCACAGCAAAGGCAGAGCGCTGTATTTTACAAATCAACTTGATTCCGCAGAGCGATACCTGATGCGTGCGTGGGAACTTGTAAAAGGTACACACGATTGGGTGGCGGTCAATAACGTCAGCTCAACTTTGAGCGGATATTATCATAAGCGATACCTCGAAACAAGAGACACCGCATTTCTTGGAAAGGCATATGAATTTGTGATTCGTGCTTACGCTGCTCGCGATAGCATGCTGAACGATAAAAAACTCCACACCATTTTCGATCTCGTGATGGATGATGTGGTGAATCAGAAAAATGCGGAGATAAAAGCCGTCGAACAGGAACGTGAATTAATAGGTTTGAAAGCCGACAACGAACGACTGTTCCGGAATTTCCTTGCTGCAATTGTGTTAGCGGTTGTAGGTGTGTTGTTCGTCCTCTGGTTACGATTCAGAAAGAATAAAATTCTGACCCGTAAACTTGAAGATCAGAATACGCAGATTGAAAGCAAGAACAAGGAGATTATTGACTCCATCACCTACGCTAAGCGATTGCAGGAGGCAATTCTTCCACCAGTAAGCATGCTCCGTCAGTTCTTCCCTGAAACGTTTGTACTGTATTTACCGAAAGACATTATCGCAGGAGATTTTTATTGGTCTGAATCATCCGGTGATAAATTCTTTATCGCTGCTGCCGATTGTACCGGTCATGGTGTACCGGGCGCGATGGTATCGGTTGTTTGTGCAAACGCTTTGGAACGGACGGTCAATGAGTTTGGTATTCGTGAAACCGGAAAAATATTAGACAAGACCCGCGAAATGGTTTTGCATACGTTTGAAAAAAGTACGGAGATGGTGAGCGATGGAATGGACATCTCACTCCTTTCAATTTCAATCAATCCCGCCACTCCAGGAAAAGTGCAATGGTCGGGTGCTAACAATCCGCTTTGGGTAATTCGCGGAAATGAAATCCTGGAAACCAAAGCCGACAAGCAACCGATTGGATGGTTTGAACATGCGAAACCATTTACCACGCATAATTTCGATCTGCAAAAAGGTGACATGTTGTACGCATTCACCGATGGCTATGCCGATCAGTTCGGCGGAGAGAAGGGAAAGAAATTTAAGTACGCGAATCTTCAGAAACTACTCCTTGAAATTGCTTCTCTTCCTGCAACAGAACAACACGATTTGCTTGCGAAGAAATTTTCCGGGTGGCGCGGATCAATGGAACAGGTAGATGATGTTTGCATCATCGGCATCCGTGTTTAACTACATAGGAACATAGAAACATAGTTTGGGGCTGAAAAGGGATTCGCAAGCGAATCTACCGAGGACACATTAATAATTGCAGCTTAGCTGCAATCTCTCGTGTGAACTATGTAAATCTTGAGCAACGCTAGAAAACAAAGGGCTATGTTACTATGATCCTATGTGGTTAAAAAAAAGCCGATCTATTCCTGGGAGATCCACACCCACGGCAACGGATCTTTTCCGAGATCAATTGTTTTGCGCTTATCAAGCAATTCCTGTTCTGATTCTCCACGCATGATGGAAACGTAATGCATTCCGTTAGGTTGTGTGATCATCTCTGCAGGATATCCGCGCTTCTTCCACTTTGCGGTGTAATTCACAGCATTTTCTTCGCTCTTAAATACTCCAGCGATAAGGAAACAACTGCCGGTCGAAACAATTGGTGTTACAACAACAGGTGTAACAGTTTCTGTTGGCTTGGTTTTTCCGAATGAAGAAGAAGCACGAAGGTCACGGCGAACATTTGCTGCCATGTGCTTCGTTACAGTGTCTGGAATGTGTTTCGCGACTGTGCGAACTTCCTTCGTGCGTGCACGTTTCACTTTTGGTTGTACTGGCGATACATTCACAGCAACATCAATCGGCTGCGGAGCAACTTTGATTGTCGGACCATTTACAATTGCTGTGTTCGTCGATCCGTAACAGTACAGATATCCATCACGCGATGCAATAATCACATTTCCATTGTAAGAAATCGGAGATGCTTCAAACATTCCGGGTTGGTAAGAAGTCTCGGAATAATTCCACGCGCTGTCGTTGCGGAAAATGTGAATCCCGCTGTATCCAGCTGCAACAAGATGTCCGCTGTTGAACATTGGTGTGGAAATCGACGGACCGATATCTTTCGTAAAGTGAATTTTTGGTGTTGCGTACATCGTCACTCCATCCGGACCGGCAACAGATTCACCGGTTGTGCGCATGTAATCTACAACGGTGAGAATTCCATCGATTCCCGTAAACGCTGCGAGATATGGATCACCTTCATTCCGATAATTGTCGTTAACAGTCACGCTGCCGATGACTCCACCAATCCACGAAGAGAAATTGTGATCGCCGGTGGGATAATACCAGTCGACACATTTTTCTTCATCACGCGACGGATTAATTTTCAAAATTCCTCCGTGACCGGGAATGTATTGCTTCTCGATTGCGATCAGCAAACAATTGTCGTTGGTGACAACAGGTGTACCATCGATGTCAGCCGAAACTTTCAGGTCCCAGTCAATCGACTTCGTATCGAGATTGTAACCGAAGACATGTCCACAACCCGAAGCGATGTACAAATGATTTCCGATTCTCGCCGGCGATGCTTCTGTAACAAGATTTCCACCGTGCGCTGCCTGATCTTCGGCAGTGTACAGCAAATCACTTGTGTAAATTGTTGGCCGCGATGAAGTGTCGGTCCAGCGTGTGCGTTCTTCCGGATCAAACGAAACAAAATATCCATTCTCCAATCCGATGTAACCAACGCCATTGATAAATACTGGTGATGCATCCACATCGCTGCTGTAACATGCAGTATGTTTCATCGGCATGCGCCATTGTTCTTCTCCGGTGATACACGAAACCGCGCGGAAGCTGGAAACCCCTGAATCACTCACGGAATATTGCAACCCTTTTCTGCTTCCCTGGAAAATCATGAGACGATTCATGGAATCTTTTGCATTCTCGTTGAGAAGAATTGTTCCTGTGCCTTTGAGAATATCATCGAATTCATATTCCCAAACAAGTTTGCCGGAATCAAGCGAGAGTTTTTTCAGGTGATGGTCGAATGCACCTTGGTAGATGTATTCAACACCATTTTCTTTTGTGATCAAAGGCTGACCGGTCCATCCAGCGCCAGCCCACACTTCTACTCCGGCTTCTGCTGTAACAATTGTTTTTCCTGATCCGAGAAAATATTTCCATTTCAGGTTAAGCGAATCGCTGCAATAATTTCCGTACCAGTTTCGCGATTCATTTCCGAGAAAAGTTCCGTTGATAATTTCGTATGGCGATGGTGCTTTTTCCTGAACCAGTGCTTTCGCATTTCTAAGATGCATATCGCCGTGAACGTCCTTCACAAGAATAAGCGAGCAGGCTGTCTGAATGCAGACAACGAACAGGATGAGTAGGATATATCGGAGGATCCGTTTCACAGTGGTGGAAAGGGATATGCAAGTTACGTAAAACGGGTATGCGGAACAGTGAGATTCCTTTGCGAATATCGCCTGAACATGGCGATTTTACAGCAAAACCGAGTATATCGTTTAGACAATCGCGGGATTTATCCCACGGTTGTCAAAATTAGAACTCCTAAAAAGTTTGATTATCCTTTGATCCGACTCCGCTCCTGCTCATTATTCTGCCTGTTGTCCACATCCTGCTGCTTCACTTTGCCGATGCGATAGAAAACCGCAAGACGGATATGACGTGAATCACCAGCTTCTTTGTAATACAAATCGAATCCCGGAATGCGGGAATCAGCAGCCGCATTCGATGTATAAAACATATCGTTGAAAACCAAACGCATTGAGAAGTTGCTGTTTTTTGTTTTATATGCCAGCGAAGTACGTGCACTCCAGATCTTGCGCGACATAAAAAGTCCTTCCGGCTGACCTGTGGTGTACCATCCTTGTAATTCCAGTGAAAATTGTTTTACTGTGAACTTGTGATAAACAAAAAAGAACCATCCTGTCGCATCGAGGTGCGCATAATCTTCTCCATTATCGTAATGATAAATCGAGTGATTGTAGCCCACCGAATTGTACGTCGTCCACCATTTGTTCTGGTAAGGGATCGCAACTTCGTACCCAATTGTTTTTACGTAATTGAAGTTCCTCGTTTGCGCAACGAACTGTGAATTATTCGGACCGGTACGCTCTACAAACATTTCCATGCCTTGTGCGGTGTACGAATAAT
>CAYUTR010000258.1:0-7419 GCA_964447465.1 uncultured Chryseobacterium sp. | reverse complement strand
AAATATCCGTAACCTTTGAATGATTGCAGGTTATAATTTTATGCAGCATCTGATTCTCGTTATACTCCTGGTTCCTACCCTTTCGCTAGCACAAGTGGACTCGATATACATCAATGACACTGCAAATTACTATGTAGAATATTGGGAAGAAGAACTCGACACAAATGCGGAGGCTGTAAGTTTTTGGGAAGTCGACTTTTACAAGAAAGAATTCCATTTTGTGCTGATCTCTCAAATTGATTCGACGGTTATTGGCAGAGGGGGATTCAAAGTTCCGAAACAATATATCCATCGGGTAAAAACCGATTCTGTGATGAACGCTGGTATACCGAAATATCAATGGAGAGACTCGATCGATATAGTTGACCACGAGGGTGTACGCAAATTCTATCTGGACTCCGTTAGAGTCGATACAATTGCACTTGTTCAGCCAACTTCATACAGAGCTGGCGATTTGAATTCTTATGACATCGCGGCATACCGTTTTTACAAAAAACTAAGAAAGCACGGTCCCGAAACAGTTTACTACTCCATCGACGACTTGCGCGGAGTCCTGATCACCGGAACACATTTTCGCCTCAAAGAAAAAGGCGATTGGAAGAAGGGACATAAAGTCGGGAAGTGGTATTATTATTCCAAAAACGGGGAACTCGAGCGCCGAGAAAAGTGGCGTCGCGGCAAACTGATCAGAACGAAATATCCACATTAACATCTGTTCATAATTTTGCATTTCTTCTTCTAGAATGTGCCCATTTCGCGTCGTAACTTTAAGGTTCGCCTTAGAGCTATTTCCCGATGATTTTCAATCACCTTCACGTCCACACTCAATTCTCTCTCCTCGACGGAGCGGCCTCTATTCCTGAGCTTTTCAAGAAAGCCACGAAAGACAACATGAAGGGAATTGCAATTACCGATCATGGAAACATGTTCGGTGCGTTCAAGTTTGTGGCGGAAGCGGCGAAATACAATACTGCTGAGAATCCGAATGCGATCAAGCCGATTGTGGGTTGCGAATTTTATCTCGTTGAAGATCGTACACGAAATAAATTCACACGTGAAGAACGCGATGTACGTTGTCATCAGCTTTTTCTTGCGAAGAATGCTGAGGGCTACAAGAATCTTGTCAAGCTCTGCTCCAAAGGCTACACCGAAGGAATGTACGGCAAGTATCCGCGTATCGATAAGCAATTGGTACTCGAACATCACAAAGGACTGATTGCAACAACCTGTTGTCTTGCGGCTTCTGTTCCTCGCATGATTCTCAAAAAAGGAGAAGCAGAAGGCGAGAAAGAATTCAAATGGTGGCTCGATCTCTTCGGAGAAGATTATTACATAGAATTGCAGCGTCACGATATTCCGGAACAGAACACAGTAAACGAAGTTCTGCTTAAGTGGGCAATCAAATACAACGTGAAGATGATTGCGTCCAACGATTCACACTACGTGAATGAGGACGATGCAAACGCACACGATATTTTATTGTGCATCAACACTGGCGAGAAGCAAAGTACGCCAACGATGAAAGACTTCGATGATGATTCATCGATGAAAGGAAAACGTTTTGCGTTTTGGAACGATCAGTTCTATTTCAAGACGACGGAGGAGATGACGAAACTTTTCTCCGACGTTCCGCAGGCGATTGACAATACGAACGAGATCGTCGACAAGATTGAGCCGCTGAAATTAAAACGCGATGTGCTTCTTCCGCATTACAAGATTCCGGCCGAGTTTGTTGATCAGGATGAATACCTGAAACATCTCACTTATACCGGTGCGAAGAAACGTTATGGCGAAATCTCTCAGGAAATTGAAGAGCGACTCAACTTTGAATTGTTCACGATTAAGTCCATGGGATTTCCGGGATACTTTCTCATTGTGCAGGACTTCATCAACCACGGAAAAGATATTGGCGTTTTCGTTGGACCGGGTCGTGGTTCTGCAGCCGGGTCGGTAGTGGCGTATTGCATCGGAATCACAAACATCGATCCGATCAAGTACAATCTCCTTTTCGAGCGATTTCTCAATCCCGATCGTAAGTCACTTCCCGATATCGATACGGACTTTGATGACGAAGGCCGTCAGAAAGTAATTGATTACGTGGTCGACAAGTACGGCAAGAATCAGGTAGCGCAGATCATCACGTATGGAACGATGGCCGCAAAGATGTCGATCAAAGATGTTGCGCGTGTACTCGATCTTCCGCTCGATCTTGCGAACGGATTAGCGAAACTCGTTCCCGATCGCCCGGGCATTGAACTCAATCGCGTGATCAACGCTCCGCTCGACGGAGAGAAATCGCTGCGTGAGAAAGAAGGCTTAGGTGGCGACGATATCGAGAACGTGAAGAAGCTTCGTCAGTTTGCGAATGGCAATGACGCGCAGGCTGCTGTTATCAAAGAAGCTTTACGTCTCGAAGGATCTGTTCGCGGAACAGGCATTCACGCTGCCGGAATTATCATTGCGCCTTCTGATCTGACAGACATCATTCCGATTGCCACATCGAAAGATTCTACGCTTTACGTTACGCAATTCGACGGAAAAGTAATTGAAGATGCCGGCGTAATCAAAATGGACTTTCTTGGTCTCAAGACGCTCACGATTTTGCGTGATGCATTGCGCATGATCAAAGTAAATCACGGTGTAACGATTGATCTTGATACGCTCCCGCTTGACGACAAGAAAACATTTGAGCTGTATCAGCGTGGAGAAACAAACGGAACATTCCAGTTTGAATCTCCCGGGATGCAGAAGCATTTGATCGCTCTCAAGCCCGACAAGTTTGAAGATCTCATCGCGATGAACGCGTTGTATCGTCCGGGTCCACTGGAATACATTCCGAATTTCATTGCGCGTAAACACGGTCGAGAGCCGATTGCTTATGATTTACCCGAGATGCGTGAGTATCTCGAAGACACTTACGGAATTACCGTTTACCAGGAGCAGGTAATGTTGCTCTCTCAGAAACTTGCTGGTTTCTCGAAAGGTGATGCCGACGTTCTGCGTAAAGCCATGGGTAAGAAAGACAAATACACCCTCGATAAAATGAAAGGGAAATTTGTCGAAGGCGTTACGAAAAACGGTCACGATCCAAAAACTTGTGAGAAAGTCTGGACCGACTGGGAAGCCTTTGCGCAATACGCATTCAACAAATCGCATTCTACGTGTTACGCTTACGTTGCGTATCACACTGCATACCTCAAGGCGCACTATCCTGCGGAGTTCATGTCGTCGGTTCTTACGCATAACCTCGGCAACATCGACAAGATTACTTTCTTCATGGAAGAATCGAAACGTGCGGGAATTCCGGTTTTAGGTCCTGATGTAAACGAATCCGAAAAGAATTTCTCGGTGAATGGCGTTGGTGCGATCCGTTTTGGAATGGGCGCCATCAAAGGTGTGGGAGAAGCGGCTGCAGAAGCAATTATTGAAGAACGTAAAAAGAACGGACCGTACACGAGCATATTTGACGTTGTGAAGCGAGTGAATCTTCGCTCGGCGAATAAGAAATCGTTTGAGAACATGGTGTTCGCCGGTGTGTTTGATTCGTTTCCTGAATTGCATCGCGCAGTGTATTTCGCGAATGAAGGAGAGAACACTCCAACGTTTCTCGACCGCGTTTTGAAATACGGTCAGGCTTGCCAGGGATCGGACGAAGCAAACACAATGAGTTTATTCGCTGATGTAAGCGATGAAGCGACTGAAGTTGCAGAACCAAAAGTTCCGGTGTGCGAAGAATGGCCACAGCTCGGAAAACTGAAAGCAGAACGTGAAGTGATCGGCATTTATATTTCCGGTCACCCGCTCGATACGTACAAGATCGAAATGGATGTGTTCTCGAAGAGCAAGCTTTCTGAACTGAAAGATCTTTCGAGTCGCAACGGGCAGGAAATGCACATTGGTGGAATGATCACCAGCGGTGGCAAGCGCATGACGAAGACCGGAAAAGAATTCGGTGTGTTCACGCTGGAAGATTATTACGACTCGCACGAGTTTGCGCTCTTCGGAAAAGATTTCATTGAGTTCGGAAAGTATCTTACGAATCTCGATCAGCCACGTTTCCTGCTCATTCGCGGAAAAGTGCAGGCACGTTACGGAATGCCGGACCAACTGGAGTTCAAAGTAACAAGTATGGAACTGCTTTCAGAATTACTCGACAAAATCAAGTTCTGTACGCTGCAGTTACCGCTATCATCGATTACTGACGATAAGATTACGAAGCTGCAGGAAGTTGTTGCCCGTCACTCCGGAAAGAGTCAGTTGAAATTTTCGATCTACGATGTTGCTGAAAACATTCGTTTGGAATTGCCCGCCAGAAAATTACGTGTGAAGCCGGATAAGAAATTGTTGGAAGAGTTGCAGGCGGTAGCGCCGGAGGTGAGTTGGAAGTTGAATTAGTCAATAAAATAATATTTTCTTCTATGTCAGATGCTTACGAAAATGGCAGGCTCGAGTTGGAAAAATTGGTTGAATATTACCAATCAAGAAATCAGCATCGTAATGAGGCCACAACACGCTTTCATCTTATTGATCGACTACTTACAAAATGCTTGGGGTGGGATCACGATGATATTACCGCAGAAGATTCCTATAATGGTGAATATTCAGATTACACTCTGAGACTCGTTCGTCCTATAGCAGTTTTAGAAGCGAAGAAGCAAGGCAACTATTTCGAATTGCCAATTGGCACAAAGAATCGAATCGTAAGTATAAAAAGCTTGATTAAGGATAATAAAAACCTTAGTCCAATTTTTGATCAAGTTGCGGGATACTGCCAGAAGCGCGGAATTCCAATCGCAATGTTCAGTAATGGATGGCAAGTTATTGCATTTGTTGGCAATAGAAATGATTCAGTAGCACCTCTTGAAGGCATGGCTTTGGTTTTCGAGTCACTCGATCAGATGCTGAATAATTTTCTTGAAGTATGGAATAATTCGCTCTTGTGCCCCATCTGGTCTAAGAAATTATTAAGAGTAGCGTGAGTTTCTGAAACTTTCTTCAAAACGCATTTCTCAAATTATATTTTCCTTTCAGATAAAAGGAAAATATTTTCTCCACAATTCTCTCTTCCACAGTCTTCTGAAATTTAATTTTCACTCGCGTCTTCACTACTAATAGGAGACGCGTTTTCATTTGGAAAAACTTCACATACGAGCACAAGAGGTTTCGCACTATTTGTAGTTCAGCAACTTATTTTAAGGATTTACGTATAATATAGTAACTAACTGTTAATACTATTTGAAATGAACGGAACCATTATTAATAGCAAAGCTCGAACGGGACTGGAGCAACTTCGCCATCGAAGAGCTCGTTGCCTGGAGGAAATGAATCTAATTGAACAACTAATTCCGCTACACGAAAAACTTGTAGCGATTGAAGAGCCTGATATAGGAACAGTAGTAGAGTATCAAGTTATTCCGCGCACACCGAATGAATCTCAGAGTTTTGTTTTGCTCAATGCTGAATATCCGAAACACGGGAGCAAACAAGAGAAAATCAAACACATCTTATTAAAAGCAAATCGAGCTATGCGTCTCCCAGAGATACAAAGCTCGATAGAAATTATTGAAGGCCCAGATGAGTCGAAGAAGACTATTCTGAGTCTCAACTATATTGTTAAGCAATTAGCTAGTGACGGTGATATCCTTGTCGGGAAAAAATCTAACCGTTACACTTTTTACGCGCTTCCATCTTTTGTAGAAGAAGGAAGAATTAAACCAGAGCACTTTCCTTCGACCGAATCTTGGGGTTCACTCCCTGAGAAGAGTCGTGATGCGAGCAAGCTCAAATGGAAAGGAGCGAAGTCATGACATAAATATATCTCTTTTTTCAGTTGTCAAACTAGAGAGTGTACAACTACGTCAATAATTGTACACTCAATTTGGTAGCTGAGCCGTAGCATAAAAGACTCTGGTGGAGTTTGGTTTGCTGGTGAATCTCACGATTCACTGGACGGGGTTGCTATTTGCCTTTTTGTACGGTTTATCCTCAGATAAGTTTCACTTATCGCAGAACTAATTTATTATTTAACTAAAACAAAACTAAAAATACAATTCCTATGAATTCAAACAAATCTCAAGTCGAGGCTTATGAGAGCCTATTTGTGTCATACATGTGTGACCAGAAAAAAAATAATCATGATTCAATTGGACAGCACGATTACGTAGAGCAAAGTGGATTATGTGAAGTGTACGGTGACAGGTGGGAACGTGTGCCCGTAGAACTATGGGATAAAGTACGCAACTCACTGAAGTCGGACCTTAACTAATTCACCAATGGAAACGACAACAACAACTGCACCACCACGCTCAGAGCTCCTAGTTCATCAATACGGATTTAGTGAAGCCTTCCTTGAGAAAGTCAAAGGAAGAAAAACTGAGAAGGGCAAACTGCAGCTACTTAATTCCGAACGAGCGTTTGATGAAATGTATCCAGACTCGGAATCCGTCTTTCAGCGAATTGCTCAGACCATGTTTCTTAAATCGAACAATAGGTGTAAGTGCGGAGCATTAATAAGTAAGCGCTACATAAGACTGAAAGGAAGAAAGTACAAGTGTACAGTATGCAAAAGAATTGTAGCTCCAGTAGCTTACACTCCTCTTCGCAATACGAAGCTCCCTTTACATGAGACTCTAAAAATCGCTTTCCATATGTATCAGGGCAAACATATTACTGCCACCCAGATAAAAAGGATTTACGGTCGCAAGTATCGTGTAACTCTTAAGCAGTTACGTATGGTGCGTAGATGGATAGGATTGGCTGTCGAAAAATATCAATTCAATCCTTTGGAGCCAGTGCAAGCGGATGAGCTTTTCCATTTGATTCCAGATGGGCTCGGCAAAAATGTTAGAAGAACTCGCGGAATGGGTTCTCAGAGAATTACGCCCGTGTTGGTTCTGGGTCAACCTGGAGGAACTTATCGAGCAATGAAGATTCCTTCTGTAAGTATTGCGAGCATTCGTCCAATCATTAATGATTCCGTAGTAAAAGGCAGTACAATTTTTACAGATGGGAAACCTGTGTACGGTTTTTTGAACGGTGATGGTGGTTATGTTCTTCATAAGTGTAACCACAGCTCTCGTCCTAAATTGTGGAGTGACCCAATAACAGGCGCAAACGTAAACGCGGTTGAAGGAGCGAATAGTAGAATCAAGGGTAAGAATATCAGAGTGCATCGTGGTGTTAGTGAGGAGCATCTTCAAACCTATCTGGACGAAGTATCATGGCTCATTACCAATGGTAAAATGGATTCGATAATTGCACTCGACCAATTGTTTGAGGCTCTTCCTCCAATATTTCCACCTAAGCAAACTGTAAACTAATGAAACAGACACTTACAAAATCTGATTACATGAGTGGTTTGAGATGCGACAAATTGTTGCACTTGAAAACGCATCAGCATGACTTGGGTGATGAACAGGA
>CAYUTR010000257.1:0-7477 GCA_964447465.1 uncultured Chryseobacterium sp. | reverse complement strand
CGAGTAAACGAGCACAACCGCAAGAACTGCAACAGCAACTAAGTGAATTGATCTCTTCATCGGGGCTAATCTTTAATGATGTTGTAATCGCCAACACTCAGGTCGGCGGGCTTTCCGGTTACTTCAGCAAAACTGCCGATCATAGATCCGTTGAGCACTTTGTGTGTGATGTGTGTGTTCTTCTGAATGATGCTGTCTGAGATAACGCTTCCGGTGACTTTCGTATTGTCTCCCAATGAAACATACGGACCAACTACGGAATTTGTTACTACTACATTTTGGCCAAAATAGCAGGGCTCGATCACTGTGCTGTTCTCGATCTTCACATTCGCGCCACGCAATGATTTATCGCCCTTCATGAATTCCAAAACACGTTGGTTCGTGTAAACCGTTGCGTCTTTGTTTCCGCAGTCGAGCCACTCGGTAACTTTTCCCGGCGCAAACTTCACGCCTTTGTTCTTCATGTTCTCGAGCGCGTTTGTCAGCTGGAATTCTCCTTTATCGCGGATGTTGTTGTCGAGCAGGTATTGTAATTCGTTGCGGAGATTCGCACCATCGCGGAAATAATAAATTCCGATGATTGCAAGATCACTCACAAATTCCTGTGGCTTCTCTACGAAATCAGTAATGTGTCCTGCCGCATCTACTTTCACAACTCCGAATGCACGCGGATCATCAATCTTCTGCACCCAGATAATTCCTTCCTGCTCCGTATCCATCTTGAAGTCGGCCTTGAAGAGCGTATCTGCAAATGCAACAACCACTTTTCCTTCGAGACATTCTTTCGCACACATGATGGCGTGCGCGGTTCCCAATGCTTCTTCCTGGTAGAAGATGCGTCCTTTTGCGTTCAGGTTAGCGGCAACTTCAATCAGCATTTTCTCTACTTCTTTGCCGAATGTGGGTCCGATGATGAATGCAATTTCATCGGGCTGCTCATTGCACACACGTGTAATATCTTCTGCGAGTTTCTGAACGATCGCTTTTCCTGCAACAGGGAGCAAAGGTTTCGGAACTGTAAGAGTGTGGGGACGCATCCGTTTGCCCATGCCCGCCATCGGGATTATAATCTTCATATACTGTTTGATGTTCTAATTACTGAGTTTCCATATTGGTACATTGTCATACTGAGCGTATCCCGATAGCTATCGGGAGAAGGATGACAATGGTTATTTCGTTCCGGTATGACCGAACCCGCCAGCTCCGCGAGAAGTGTCTGTTAGTTCAGCCGCCTCTTCCCATTTCACCTGTTCGTGTTTTGCAACAACAAGCTGTGCAACGCGTTCTCCGTTTTCAATTGTGAAATCAGTTGCTGAAAGATTGACAGCAATCACTTTTATTTCTCCGCGATAATCGGCGTCAATTGTTCCGGGACTGTTCAACACAGTAATTCCGTGTTTTGCTGCGAGTCCGCTACGTGGCCGAACCTGTGCTTCGTATCCTTCGGGAAGCTCAATGAACAAACCGGTTGGAATCATTGCGCGTTCCAGCGACTTCAACACCACAGGTGCATCCAGATTTGCGCGCAGATCTAAACCTGCGGAAAGAGCTGTTGCATATTCCGGCAGCGCGTGTTTTGATTTATTGATAACCTTCACTGGTAACATAGTACGAAGTTACTAAACAGTAGGCAGTAAGCAGTTGGACAGTAGGCAGTATAATGACATTGTTACTGACTACTGCTTACTGCCCAACTGCCTACTGCGGATGAATTTGAACGGTTTTTCTACTAGTAAAACGATTATCACAAATAATACAAAAATCATGTTCCGGAATACGAGATCTGCTGACCAACTACCCGTGTCGGTATAATGTCCGGCGAAGTACAAACCAAGTCCGAGTGCGGTATAGCCGATTGCTTTTGTGACGTTGTACGGCACAGGAAAATACTTCTGGCCGATGAAGTACGACATCACCATCATCAACGCGTAACAGATAAGTGTTGCCCATGCAGAGCCCATGTAACTGTGGAAATATCCGTCGGAAGGAATCCACAGGAAGTTGAGTCCGAGTGTAACAATTGCGCCGATTATGGTGAGCCACATTCCGAATTGCGTTCTGCCGGTGAGCTTAAACCAAATGGAAAGGTTGAAGTAAATACCGAGACACATGTTGGCCAGGAGGAGCACAGGAACAACAGGTAAACCCTCGCGGTATTCGGGACCGATCATGTATTGAATCCATGAAATATTCATTGTGGTGCCGAGGAAAATGGCGAGACAAAACACAATGAAGTAAGTCATCACGGTTGCGTAAATATCGCGGGATGTTTCTTCTTTGTTTCTCGAAAAGAAAAACGGTTCGGCTGCATAGCGGAATGCCTGCCAGAAGATGGTCATGAGTATCGCAATCTTGGCGCAGGTTCCGTAAATACCAACTTGCGCTACGCCGATTCCTTCGGGAAGTAAATACTTGAGCAGGATTTTGTCGAACACTTCATTGATCATTCCGGCAAGTCCGACAATGAGAAGCGGCAGTGCATACACGAGCATGCGCTTGAGCAATTTCGGATCGAAACCGTAGCTGATTTTACGATAATCCTTCAGCAACAGCAACAGACACACGGTACTCGCGGTGAGATTCGCAATGAACGCATACCCGATTCCGATATTCGGATTGTACATCGCGCCGAAGAACGATTGCGGATCTTTGTCGTAGTAGAACTTGCAAAGTCCGACGAAGAAAACGGTTACGATAACATTCACCAGAATGTACAGCATCTTGATCGCAGCAAATCGTTTCGCGCGATTTTCCTCACGCAGTTTTGCAAACGGAAGTGCCATCAAGGTGTCTGTTGCGATGATTAAGATGGCCCAGATCACAAACTCCGGATGCTCGGGATAACGCATTACATCAGCAAACGGTTGCGCTAGAATTATGAATGGTACAGTGAGCGCAATTGTGCTGATGAGCATGGTACGCAGCGCGGTGCTGTACACCATGTCTTTGTCTTTCTCGGTAGAAAGGAAATTGAACAAAGCAGTTTCCATTCCGTACGTAAACACCACATTCAGAAAAGCGATGTATGCGTAGAACTCTGTATTTAATCCGAGGTCTTGTGGTTCCCCGAAGATGTACGAGAACAATGGAACCAGCGCAAAGTTGATCAACCGTCCTACGATGGTGCTTACCCCGTAGACAGCTGTTTGCCCTGCTAATTTCTTGATTGAACTCATTTCCAATGTTAATGTATCCTCGGCGGAGCCCGTGCTGAGCGTAGTCGAAGTGCTCAGGATGACACGTGCCATCGAGCGAGTATATCCTTACGAAATTCCGTGAAAATGAGGCTTGCAGGGTTGGTTTTGGGATTATTTATGCACTCTTGGAGGTTAACAATGAAATCCGCACTCGCGGATCGCCTCGTAATGGCACTTACAATGGTTCGAGTCGCTTGTCATCCCGAGCACTTCGACGGATTTTATATTGAGCACTTCGACTTCGCTCAGTATAAACTCCGTCGAAATGCTCAGCACAAGCTCCATCGAGGGGCCGCGGTTGTCTCGCTAATCCGAAGCCCGTTTACACTCCGTAGCAGTGGAGAAAAAGAGACAAAAGTCTCTGATCACGGAAAAGCAAAAACTTATATTTGCAGCCAACTAAAACCTTAAACCAACATCTTATGAAATCGGCGAAATTCGTAGCCCTTTTTGGAGCACTCAGTTTCATATTTATGGGCTGCCCTTATGAATCAAAAGTTCCACTCGACTCGGCGGACAAGTCGAAGCCCGACAAGGAATTTGTAGGCAAATGGTCTGAAAAAGGAGAAGATGGGTACGACTGGAAATGCACAATGGACGGCAACCAGTACCGCATCGAGAAAAAAGACAATGAAGACAGCGAAAGTGAACCAACTATTTACATCGGTTGGCTGAGTGATGTAGCCGGATCGCCATTCCTGAACGTTTACGAACAGGATTATAGTTCGGACCGCGAGTATTATCTCTATCGTGTCGAAAAGAAACCGGGCTCGGAGAAAATCAAATTCAAAGCGGTGACCGATAACATCACTGAAGAATTCACTACCGGTGAAGAGCTGAGAGCATTTGTGAAGAAGAATATGGAATTGAGTTTCTTCTACAACAAAGACGACGAGAAGACTTTTTATAAAGAAGATTAATTCTTGATAAAACCTTGAAGGCTTTAGAAACCTTCAAGGTCTAACAAGAATTATTTTCCTTCAAACTTCGGCTTGCGCTTCTCCATGAAAGCAGTTGCGCCTTCCTTGAAATCTTCCGTTCCGCAGCAGCGACCGAATGATTCGAGTTCGTATTTGTATCCGTCAATATCTTCGCGGTAATGTGCATCCACACACTTCACGATTTCAGCAACCGCACGCGGTGCTTTGCCGATGATGCGGTTCAGGATTTCAGTGCATTTCGGAATGAGGTCTTCCGGCTTCACGAGGTAATTGCAAAGACCAACACGGTACGCATCGGCTGCGTTTACGATATCGCCTGTCATGAGCAGTTCTGTTGCGCGGCCACGACCAATGTGCATCGTTAAGCGCTGTGTTCCGCCGTATCCCGGGATCAAACCAAGGCTTACTTCGGGCTGACCGAATTTTGCATTCTCAGAAGCGATACGCATGTGACAAGCCATTGCTAATTCACATCCTCCGCCCAGAGCAAATCCGTTCACTGCAGCAATTACAGGTTTCGGACACAACTCAATCATTTTGAAAATATCCTGGCCATTCGCCGCGAACTTGCGCCCGCCTTCTGCGGAAAGTCCAGCGAATTCAGAAATATCGGCACCGGCAACAAACGATTTTGGACCTGCACCGGTTACAATAACACCTTTGATTTCTTCATTGTCGAGCACATAGCAAAATGCTTCGCGAATCTCCTTCAGCGTTTGCTGGTTCAGCGCATTCAGCTTATCCGGACGGTTGATAGTTACCGTGTAGATTCCGCCTTCCAGCGACGTAAGCAGGTTCGTGAAAGTCATATTCATTGTCCCGTTTTCTATGAAATTAAGTACTTCTGTCTCCACAAGGTCTTGTTTTAATTCCGCCAAAGGTAATAACCGATTTTGCCCCTAAAGCCTCATTTTGGTCGGGTTTTCCCCAGTACTATTAACAATTTGGATGAATGCCGCGAAAAGCGGGATGGGAGACGGGAGATGGGAGACGGGAGTGGGCGGGTAGGAAGAAAACAAGACCATATTTTGGCAATCGCATAGGGCATTCACTCCGCCAATTAACCCCACATAGAATTATCCACGCTGCTTCCATTGGGGATATTGCGGTCTTCTTTGGTCACAACCTCAAGAAGTGGAAGTTTCGATTCGGTCTTGAGTTTTCTTCTGAATCGCCAGAATGTAATGAGCAAACCAAGCGCATACGGGGTGACGCTGATAATCCCAATCAGTTCCGGCACCAGATAGATAACGTAAGCCAATAAAAGTGTAGAGGGCGCTATCCATACAATGCCGCTCAAGAGGATACGATTACGAATAGTATCAGATACGTTCAGAAACAGAGTCAGTGAAAGTGCGGCGAATACACCAGCAATTGCAATGGAAATATAAGTCACCATGAAAAGTGTGTCGAGATGCGGAGCTTGGGGCGTTGTTGCGACGAACAGCGAGCAAGCAAGGATGCTGGACACGCTTGAGAACAGTGCCTGCCTCACGTATAATCGAAGAAGGATTGACTGAGTGGAATCCATTTGCTAAACCTTCAAGGTTTTATAGTGATTCACGCGGACCGAGATAAAACCTTGAAGGTTTGAATGAGGCTAGAACTTTCCAGCAAGCACACAAACACGCTTGTACTGCTTCACCGTTCCGTCAGTTGAAAACGCTTCGAAGAAAATCACATATGTACCAACGCGAGCTTTGCTGCGATCGTCCATCGTGCCGTCCCAGGAGAATGCACCTTCTTCGGTGCCGAGTAATTCGCTCTGCACGAGATTACGTACGAGTCGTCCGCGAGAATCGTAGATCACAATGTTTGCAACCAATCCCGGAGTGGAGAAGAGATAGTTGATCGTCACAACATCCTGATAACCGTCGTTGTCGGGAGAGAAAACTTCGGTGGTGATGGAGACTGCACCATCGTCTGCTGTTCCTGCTGCGTTGAACTGGGAATTCTTTTGCGTCGGCGTTCCGTAACCCGATTCTTCAGAAGCAGAATGCCAGTTGGTTGCGTCTTGTGTTGTGCGATCGAAATCAATGCGCTCGAGTGTTACGCCTTTTGTTTCCTGAAGCAACGGGAATTGCCAATCGCTTTGATACACGAGCATGTCAACCGTGTTGAACGCGATATCTGTAAGCAGAACAACATCGCCATCAACATTCATCGTTGGAATGCTCGTCATCTGTAAACAGCGACGCAGATCAGTTGACGCTGGATATTGTGACTGCACATCGTAAATGTTTTCGCTGATCACGAGATATTCTCCCGGGAATAATAAAAATCCTTCGGGCGCAATCACTGCAATTTCCTGGAGCACGTTCGCGAGTGTGTCTTTCGTGCAGATCACGACTTGCGCTAGATCAATGACTTTGTTCGAGCGATTGTAAATCTCTACAAAGTCAGAACCCCCATCGAGCGGATCGAAAAGAATTTCGTTGATCACGATATCTCCTGCTGCAACTGCTTCCGGTAATGCGAACGGAACACTTGACACAAAAAGTCCGTTGCCAACGCAGTCGCTCAATTGTGTTGTTGCCGTGATGTGATACGTTGTTCCTGCAACGATAGACGAACCGAGTTTCATTGTTGCGCTCATGAAGTCGGGACCGATCGGATGAACCGCGGTTGGATCTCCGATGGAGTTGTCGATGGTGTACAACGCAGGATTTGCAATCGTTGAACTATCCATCGCTTCAGTGAACCAAACGCGGATACTATCCGGTGCGTAAACAGAAACGCGAAGTATCTCAGGGAAAACTACATCTGCGTTGTTTGCATCGACACTGTTTCTCAATCCTGGTGTTCCACCTGCGTTTGCATTCGATGCAATCCAGTTGGAAGAACCTGCACATGGATTTGTCGGATCAATCTGCTCGAGCGACCAGCCACCCTCTGCTTTTGCAGAGTTCTGATACCAATCGTCGGTGTAGGAAATCGTGTGGATGAGATTTCCGTTCGCATCGCGCAGTGTGATTGATCCAGCGGTATTCGTGAGCGATGGAAAACTGGTTACGCCAGCTACGTTGATTCCTGTGAACAATGCTGCAGCTGTTGTTGACGTGAGCACGATAAAACTATCCGCCGGAATAACAGCGTATGGCAATGCGCGCGTTGTTGTTCCTACAGTGAGTGTCCAATCTTCAAGCCGAACAGGATAAGCAGTTGTATTTGCGAGCTCAACAAATTCTTCATTCGGCATGAGTACAGGAGGATCCGGATCGGGCATTATTTCATTGATCACAATATCGTATTGTCCGTGCACGTAATACACAAATGTTCCCTGCGTTGGTGATGCAATGTTTCCTGCACAGTCGGCCAAGGTTGTAAAAAACACAGTGT
>CAYUTR010000256.1:0-7572 GCA_964447465.1 uncultured Chryseobacterium sp. | reverse complement strand
TGAATACTGATCCTTTATTTAGTGATGCAGCAGGTCACCTCACTTTATCGTCACCAGCAATTGACGGGGGAAGTAATACAACAGGAGATGCGAACAGTGATAATCTCACAATTGATCTGGAGAACAACAATCGGAATTTTGATGCTATTCCAGGTGGAGTTACCAGAGACATGGGTTCGTATGAAAACCAATCTTTGAATCTTACGAAGTATTATGTCGATCACACAGCGACCGGTGCGAATGATGGCACCAATTGGGCAAACGCTTTCACATCGTTCCAAAGTGCTGTTGCAGTTGCCGGAAGTGGCGACACCGTTTTCGTCGCAGCAGGAACACACAAACCAAGCGTTGGACCTTCACGACTAAAAAAATACACGCTTGTAAATGGCGTTTGTTACTACGGTGGATTCCCGAATGGCGGAGGTTCATTTGCATCGCGTGATTTCACTGTGAACCGCACAATTCTTTCCGGAGACATTGGTACTCCAATCGACAGCACCGACAATTGTTTCGTGGTGGTCGATGCAACCAATCTTACTAACTCTACTTTGATGAGCGGCTTCACCGTTGAAGAAGGAAACTCAGACAGTACGGGTTTCGGACATCCTTATAACAGAGCAGGAGGAATTCATCTCGGTACTACAGGAAACATGCGCCTGGACAGTGTGACGGTGCGAAATAATTTCGGTAAGGCCGGTTCAGGAATCTATGCTGAAGGTCCCGTGAACTGGGTGCTTCGTGGTTGCATTTTTGATAATAACACGAATGCAAGTGCAGTTTACATCGGAGGTAATGCGTCCGGTTCTTTCACTAACTGTACGTTCAACAATAACCAGGGATTTAACGGTGGCGCAATTTCACTCAATGTTCTTAGCGCAACATTCTCTTTCACGAATTGCAATTTTACCGATAACCGATCGACAGCGAGCGGCGGCGGTGGAGCAATTAACTCGGGACAAACTGCAGGTACGTATACCAACTGCAACTTCATAAACAACGTAGCACTTACAGGCCCAGGTGGTGCGCTGTACAAATTTTACGCGACGGTGAATACATTCACGAATTGCACATTCACCGGAAATCGTGCGGCCGGTGGCGGTGGCGCGTTGTATGGTCAGGGTGGATTTAATCTCTACCAGTGTGTATTTAGCCAAAACATGGTGACCGCTTCAAGTCAGCACGGAGGCGCTATTTATAATAACGGAACACCGTCACTGGCCACCAATTGTGTCTTCTGGTCGAACACGACAACTATCGGAATCGGTGGCGCGATTTACAACAACACGGGTGGCACTTTCAATCTGACCAATTGTACATTCTCCAAAAATAACGCAGTTGGTTTTACACAAGGTGGTGGGATCAATAATAACTCGACCTCCAACGCTACTATCAGTAACTGCATCTTCTGGGGCAACCTTGCTAACGGCAGCGATGCTGCAGCGAATACAGAGATTGGTCATGGCAGCGGCACGTTAACCGTTACGAATACCATCTGGCAAGGAAACATAACTGGTGGAACGATCTACAACACAGATCCGCTTTTCACCAATACGCTCACCGGTGATCTTACCCTCACTATCTGCTCTCCCGCAATTGATACTGCTACTTCTGCAGGCGCACCTGCAACTGACGTTATCGGAAACGCAAGACCATTCATTGCAAAACCGGGTGGACTGGATTATGATCTCGGCGCTTACGAATTCATGGCGCTTGTATTAGTTCCGGAAGTGAATGCAACCGGCAACAGCGTTTCCATTGCCGATGGTGACATCACTCCTTCATTAACTGATCACACTGACTTTGGTAGTCAAAGTGTTTGCTCAGGAACAATTGTCAGAACGTTTACAATTGAAAATTCAGGCAACGCGAATCTCACACTTTCAACTCCAACCATCACCGGCGTTAATGCGGCAGATTTCTCAATAACAGCTGTACCTACTTCTCCAATCTTATTCCCGGGCACAACTACGTTCCAGGTAACATTCGATCCATCCGGAAACGGAATAAGAACGGCGGTGATTAATATTGTGAATAGCGATTGTGACGAAGCACCATATGACTTCACGGTCCAGGGTTTCGGAACTGATCCGGAAGTTAATGTAACCGGAAATGGAAATACGATTGTTGATGGCGATGTAACTCCATCGCTGACTGATCATACTGATTTTGGATCCACTGGTGTTTGCAGTGGAACCATCGTGCGCACATTTACCATCCTCAATGTTGCTCCGGGGAACGTTAACTTAACCCTTGCTGCTCCAATAATAACTGGTACGCATGCAGCTGACTTTACGGTAACGACGCTTCCTTCATCAACCATATCAGTTTCCGGTAGCACAACATTCCAGGTAACATTCAATCCAGCTGCTACCGGAGTACGAAGTGCAACGATAGACTTTACCAGCAACGATTGCGATGAGAGCACCTATAATTTCGCAATTCAGGGAACAGGTATAGATCCTGAAGTAAACATCACCGGAAACAGCACTACGATTGTTGATGGAGATGTAACTCCGACTCTGTCTGATTTTACCGACTTCATGGCACAGAGCGTTTGCAACGGAACAGTTGTGCGTACATACACCATTCAGAACACCGGCAGCCAGACGCTGAATATTTCCAGTGTAGTAATTTCAGGTCCGCAAGCAAGCGACTTCACCATTACTGCATCTCCTGCTTCGAGTGTTGCACCTGCAGGTAGCACCACATTCCAGGTAACATTCAATCCATCCGCACCCTTTAGTCGCAATGCAACCATTACGGTAAACAATTCCGATTGCGACGAAGCGATTTACGATTTCGCAATCACCGGATTCGGAACGAATGTAACGTGGATGTTGATGTCACAAACAAACGTTTCATGTAACGGTGGTGCAACCGGTGCTGCTACAGTGAGTGCAAGCGGTGGTATCAGCCCATACAATTACAACTGGACACCGGGAAATCCTACAGGAGATGGAACTCCAAGTGTAAGCGGACTCACAGCAGGAACGTGGACTTGCACTGTTTCTGATTTCAACGGATGTACGTATCAGTCTGCAATCGTAATTACTTCAGCTCCTGCAATTACAACTGTACCATCTCAGACAGACATTTCATGTAACGGCGGATCCAATGGATCTGCGACGGTTGCAGTAAGTGGTGGAAATCCCGGGTATACATACTCATGGGCTCCAAGTGGTGGAACAGGTGCAACTGCATCAGGTTTAAGTTCTGGCGTTTACACGGTTACAATTACAGATGCAACTCTGTGTACTGCAACACAAACATTCAACATTACGCAACCACCTTCTGCACTTGCTGCAGGCTCATCTGCCACATCAATTCTATGTAACGGAGGAACAGCAGTGATTACTGTAACTGGAAGCGGTGGAACATCACCCTACACCGGAACAGGAACGTTCACTGTTAATGCCGGAACGCATAACTACACAGTTACAGATGCTAATGGATGTACTGACTTCACTACAATTGTAGTGTCTGAACCAACTGCACTCGCTGCATCTTCTTCCGCAACTTCCATTACATGTTTCGGTGGTAACGCAACAGTAACAGTTGCTGCAACAGGAGGAACTGCTCCTTATACCGGTGACGGAACATTCACTGAAGTTGCTGGAACATATACTTACACTGTAACGGATGCAAACGGTTGTACAACTACAACGTCCGTAACGATCACCGAACCCGCTGTTATGGCTGCAAGTTCTTCTGCAACATCAATTGCATGCTTCGGAGGAAACGCAACAGTAACAGTTGCTGCAACAGGCGGAACGGCTCCTTACACAGGTGAAGGAACATTCACTGAAGTTGCGGGAACATATACTTACACGGTAACAGACGCGAACGGTTGTACAAGTACAACGTCCGTAACGATCACTGAACCTACTGTTCTTGCTGCAACTTCTTCCACAACATCCATTGTATGTTTCGGTGGTAACGCAACAGTAACAATAAGTGCAAGCGGCGGAACCGCTCCTTACACAGGTGACGGAACATTCACTGAAGTTGCGGGAACCTATACTTACACTGTGACGGATGCAAACGGTTGTACAACTACAACTTCTGTAACGATCACTGAACCAACTGCACTCGCTGTAACATCTTCTGCAACATCCATTGCATGTTTCGGTGGTAACGCAACAGTAACAGTTGCTGCAACAGGTGGAACAGCTCCTTACACAGGTGCAGGAACATTCATCGTTACAGCAGGAACTTACACTTACACAGTGACTGATGCGAACGGCTGCACAACCTCAACTTCACTTACAGTAACCGAGCCTGCTCCTTTCTCACCTTCTTCAGTTGAAACAGACATTACCTGTTTTGGCGGAAGCGATGGTGCTATTGATATTACAGTAACCGGAGGAACATCACCATACACGTACGATTGGAATAGCGGAATGTATACAACAGAAGATCTCACCGGTCTCACTGCAGGTACATACAGCATTGTGCTTACTGATGCGAATGGATGTACACTTAGCGGCACAATGGCGGTTGTTCAGCCTTCCGCAATTGCACACAACGGTGTTGTAACCGATGCAACTGGTTGTACCACTAACGACGGCGTGATTGATCTTACTACTCTCGGCGGAACCGGTGCATTCACTTTTGTCTGGAGCAACTCTGCAACTTCAGAAGACATCAGTGGACTTGACGGTGGTGTTTACAGCGTGGTAATTACAGATGGAAACAGTTGTACTACTTCCGCAACATTCACAATCACAGAACCGGGTGCTCCAACTGTCACGTACAGCGAACCAATGGATACTGCGTGTCAGTCGACTCAAGCTCCGTTTATGCTGTCAGGTGAATCACCTGTAGGTGGAACATGGACAGGTCCGGGCGTAACCGGAAATACTTTTGACCCGATGACTTCAAATCTTGGAATGAATGTGATCATCTATTCATTCACGGATGTCAGCGGTTGTTCGGGATCAGCATCAGATTCGATTTGGGTTGATCTGTGTCTCGATGCAAATACAATTGTTGAAACAACATTCAGTGTCTATCCGAATCCAACTTCAGGAAAGCTGAACATCAACACAAATGGTGACAACGCAACAATAGTTGTTCTCGACGCATTAGGGCAGAAAGTGATGAGTGTTATTTCCAATGCAACAACAACTGAGATTGATCTTACTAAACAAGCGAACGGATTGTATTTTGTGCGTGTTGAACAGAATGGAAATGTCACGACTCAACGTGTGATCCTGAACAAGTAAACATATTGTCTAAGTCAAAAAGCCGTGTTCAGCAGAACGCGGCTTTTTTGTGATACAATAGCTCCAAAACAGCCCTTTAAACCCTTTTTTCAGTCCCGATTTCTTCGTATGTTTGCGCCCCTAAAATGGGGTTTACTTAACCTTAACCCCCTGAAAATAAACACTTAAGAATCGTTATGAACGAATACGTAATCTACCTCGTACCCGCTCTGGGATTATTAGGATTGCTCGTAATGGCAATCAAGTCGGCCTGGGTTAGCAAACAAGACGCTGGCGACAAGAACATGCAGGAACTCGCTGGATATATTGCAGATGGTGCAATGGCATTCCTTAAAGCAGAATGGAAAGTGCTTAGCATTTTCGTTTTGTTCGCAGCTGCGCTTCTCGCCTACTCCGGAACAATCACGCATGTGAATGGGAAAGAGATTCACTCTCACTGGATCATTTCGATTGCATTCGTAATCGGTGCTGTATTCTCTGCAACGGCAGGATACATCGGAATGAAAGTCGCTACCAAAGCAAACGTTCGTACAACTCAAGCTGCACGTACAAGTCTTAAGCAGGCACTCAAGGTTTCTTTCACCGGTGGAACGGTAATGGGTCTTGGTGTTGCAGGTCTTGCAGTACTTGGTCTTGGCGGACTATTCATCGCATTCCTTTCCTTTTTCGGACACCTTGGCGCTGACACTGTAAAGACTTCTGTTGAAGTACTGACCGGTTTCTCATTAGGCGCAGAATCAATCGCATTGTTCGCTCGTGTTGGTGGTGGTATTTATACCAAAGCTGCCGACGTTGGTGCGGATCTCGTAGGTAAAGTAGAAGCAGGAATTCCTGAAGATGACGTTCGTAACCCCGCAACCATTGCAGATAACGTTGGCGACAACGTTGGCGACGTTGCAGGTATGGGTGCCGATCTTTTCGGTTCTTATGTTGCAACCATTCTTGCTACAATGGTCTTGGGCCAGGAAATTGATCTCAAAGATAATTTCGGTGGCATGTCCCCTATCCTTCTTCCTATGGTCATCTGCGGATTGGGTATTGTTTTCTCCATAGTTGGAACATGGTTCGTTACAATTAAGGACGAGAAGTCAAGCGTACAGAATGCGTTGAACCTCGGTAACTGGTCTTCAATGCTACTAACGGTTATAGCATCTTACTTTGTCGTGATGTGGATGCTCCCCGATGGAGAAATTCATCTGCGTACAACTACTTTCACCAAGATGGGTGTGTTCATGGCAATTGTCGTGGGTACAATCGTTGGTGCAATCATGAGTATCGTTACAGAATATTACACCGCAATGGGCAAGAAACCTGTAATGTCTATCATTCAGCAATCAGCAACAGGTCACGCTACGAATATCATCGGTGGACTTTCCGTAGGTATGAAGTCCACAGTGATTCCGATTCTTACACTCGCTGCAGGTATCGTTGCTTCTTACTATTGCGCAGGTCTGTATGGTGTTGCAATTGCTGCAGCAGGTATGATGGCAACTACTGCAATGCAATTGGCAATCGATGCATTCGGTCCTATAGCTGATAACGCTGGTGGTATCGCAGAAATGAGTCAACTTCCACCTGAAGTTCGTGAGCGCACAGATAACCTCGATGCAGTTGGTAACACAACAGCAGCAACAGGAAAAGGTTTTGCGATCGCATCTGCAGCATTAACATCTCTTGCACTCTTCGCAGCGTTCGTTGGAATCGCAGGGATCAATGCAATTGACATTTACAAAGCACCTGTACTCGCAGGATTGTTTGTTGGCGGAATGATTCCATTCATCTTCTCAGCATTGTGTATCCAGGCCGTTGGTAAAGCTGCTATGGACATGGTACAGGAAGTTCGTCGCCAGTTCCGCGAGATTCCGGGCATCATGGAATACAAGGCAAAACCGGAATACGAAAAGTGTGTTGCCATTTCTACAAAAGCTTCTATCCGCGAAATGCTTCTTCCTGGTGCGATTGCCCTGCTCACTCCGGTGATCGTTGGTTTCGTAATGGGACCTGAAGTTCTCGGTGGTGTTCTTGCAGGTGTAACCGTATGTGGCGTGTTGATGGGAATCTTCCAGTCGAACGCAGGTGGTGCTTGGGACAACGCGAAGAAATCATTTGAAAAAGGTGTGATGATCAACGGCGAGATGTTCTACAAAAAATCTGAACCGCACAAAGCATCTGTAACTGGTGATACAGTTGGTGATCCTTTCAAAGACACTTCCGGTCCATCGATGAACATCCTTATCAAATTGATGTCGATCGTATCGCTGGTAATTGCTCCTTATATCGTCGGTATCGACACAATGGGATCGATGAATGCAGATAACAGCAACTGTGCAACCGAATGCGTTGCAGG
>CAYUTR010000255.1:0-7624 GCA_964447465.1 uncultured Chryseobacterium sp. | reverse complement strand
AGAAGCGGGCAGAAGAGCTTGACAATACTTACGACTTCGTTGTAACACGCGCTGTGGCTCCATGGGCAGATATTTTCCGTTGGACTGCGAAACTCATTCACACCGATGGAAGGAACTCACTTCCTAACGGATGGCTGTTGCTCAAAGGCGGTGATCTGAAAGATGAACTGCAGGCTGTTCGCAGAAAAGTACATCATCACCCGATTGGTGAGATGTTTAGCGATCCGTTTTTCGAGGCGAAGAAAGTGTTGTACATCTCGATTTAATAGAACGCGGATTGGGCGGATCAAGCGGATTAACGCAGATCAAAAAAAAGGAAGCCGTGCTCTCCGTGTCGAAGCCTGCACTGAGCCTGTCGAAGTGTGGTAAAGCTTAAGCCAAGTTTGCAGGCGAATCCTGAAACTGCAGCTCATTCAGCGAACGCAGTAACATCAATCCCAAAGAACTTGATTCAGACCGAATTCGGATGTAAATTGTGTTCTGCATGAAACAACTTCTCATCACGTTTCTTCTTAGTGCATTCCTCGCACACTCAGCATTCGCGCAGCGCGATACTTTCGCGCTATACCAGATGGGCGCAATTGAGCGCATTGAAGGATTGTCATACGGAAGTAGTCATTCAATTACACTCTTTACAGATTCAACGTTTGTGTACCACGTTGCTCATGGTAATCAGATATCAATCAGCAGCGGAGTAGCAGCAACGGGAAACTGGTGCTACCACGGAGACACGCTTTGCCTGGAAGAGCAGGGCCAGACTACGCAAAGGTTTGACTTTTTCAACAATGGTTATCGGGACACGAGAGAAGATCTTCGTCTCTGGTTTTACTTCAATGAATCAATTCAATCCTTTAATCTTCCTGTACTTTCCATCTATGGACAGGATAGCACGATTCAGATTCCGCTTCAGATGGAAACCGGAACGCTGCCAGAGGAGTATCAGCGATTACAATATCCAATTCCCTATTTAAGAGTAGAACTTGAAGTGGACCTGGCCACATTGGATTCGATTTCGCTGTTCGGCGTTACATTAATACCGGAGGAAAAAAATTACAACGAACTTAGTTTTTATTGTACTCCGGCCTTTAATGTAAAGTTCATCGCACAAGCAGAAAGTCTGAGAATCGTCGGTGAAGGAGTGCCGGAATCCTATCGCTTTCGCAGAGTTCGCTGATCAGGCTAAGGTTGCAGGCGAATCCTGGAACTGCAGATTATTCAGCGAACGATAAACGCCATCCTGCACCTGCATCAACTCCTCATGTGTTCCGCTTTCTACCACAATACCTTTATCGATCACCACAATTTTATCTGCATTACGGATCGTACTCAAACGGTGTGCAATAACAAACGAAGTTCTTCCTATCATCAGTTTGTCCAGCGCTTCCTGCACCAAACGTTCACTTTCTGAATCAAGAGAACTAGTTGCTTCATCAAGGATCAGAATACTCGGATCTTTCAGTACAGCGCGTGCAATTGCAATACGCTGACGTTGTCCGCCTGAAAGCTGAATTCCGCGATCACCAACTTTTGTAAGAAATTTATCCGGAAAGCTTTCAATGAAAGTCAATGCGTTTGCTTTGCGTGCGGCGTCTTCAATTTCTGCCTGCGATGCTCCGGGACGACCATACGCAATGTTCTCTGCAATGGTTCCACCGAAGAGTAAAACATCCTGCGGAACAATCGCCATGTTCTCACGCAATGCTGTAAGATCGTATTCAAGCACGTCTTTTCCATCGATCACAACACTACCTGCATCAGGATTGTAAAAACGCATAAGCATTCCCGCCATCGTAGATTTACCGGAACCGCTATGACCAACGAGCGCAATCGTCTGTCCTTGTTTCGCTTCGAAGGAAACATCTTTGAGTACCGTGAAATCTTTCCGTGTTGGGTATGCGAATCCAACGTGATTGAATCTGACTTCACCTTTGAGTTTCATCTGCGAACGGACTCGATTCTGATCGAGACTTACTTCTTCTGCATCTTCTTTGAGAATATCAAACACGCGATCGGCTGCTCCAACTGCGCGCTGTAATTGTGCATACTGATCAGGCAATCCGCCAATAGATGCTGCAACAAACATCGTCGTCATCAGAAACGTCACCATTTGCTCAGGTGAAATTTCACCGCTCACTTTCAGTCGGACTCCGTACCACACCATGAGCATGATGGATCCGAACAGACAGAAGATGATGAACGCGAAGAAGAATCCACGTGAGCGGGCATTCTTCATCGCCACTGCGATAATTTTTTCAGCTACGGTGTTGTAACGTTGTGCTTCGTAGCCTTCGTTGGTGAATGCTTTCACGTTTGCAATGCCTTGCAGACTTTCTCCAACGATGAGATTCGATTCACCAACGTGTTCCTGCAATTGCTTTGCGATACCGCGGATTTTTCTTCCGAATACCATGGCGATGATTGCAACAGGCGGCACTACGCAGATCATAAGCAACGCCAGTTTCCACGAAGTAAATCCGATGATGATGATACCACCGATTACAATAATCAGCTGACGGAAAAATTCTGCAAGCGAAGTCGTAAACGTTTCACCGATCTGTGTGATGTCGGCGCTGATTCTGCTGTTCAACTCTGCCGCCATGTTCTTCGAAAAGAAAGTCATGGGCAGACGCATGAGGTGAGAGAACGTGGCGAGTCGCAAAGATGCGAGCATGTTCTGCGTTGCATTCTCAAACAAGTACACGCGGAAGAACGAAGCAATGGCCTGCGCGCTCAACAGAATGATGATCCACAATCCGAATTGATCAGCCGCCTGCAATAAAGTCTCTTCAGTAATTCCAGGTGCGGCATCTTGTAAAGTCTGCTGTGCATTACCTGTGTCTTTACCGATAAGACCCATAAGCTTTCCAAGGAGCTGCGGGAAAATCAACGCGGTTGCACCCGTACACAGAAGAAAAAACATCCCGAAGTAAAACTTCCAGCGATGTTTGCCCATGAAGGAGAAAAGCCGTGAGGCACGCTTCAGCGAGTCGCGGTTAAGCTTCGCTTTAGGCATGTCTTCGTTTGCTGTGGGCTTTGTTTGATTGCGTCTTCCGGCCATAAGTGTGCAAAGGTACCGAGTTCTAAGTTCTATGTTCACCGGTCACAGTTTCCTGTTTCCCGTTTCCGGTTGTTCGCGGTTCTCAATTCTCAGTTGAGTTGAAGTGCGCCTGACTTCCGTATCCCGCATCTCGCGTTCCATTTATGCGCCTCTATGACGTCGTTTGAGACAGGATTCTATTGTATTTTAAGCAGGGATTCGACGAATTGCAGACTAAAATCGCTGAAAATCAGCTGTTTTCGTTATTTTTCAGAATTACGCCTTGCCAAATCATTAAGGAAAACTATCTTTGCGTCCCGAATCCACGAATTGGATGGGATTTTAAAGATTTTAGCTCATGTCAAAACAGAAACGCACTTTTCAGCCTTCACGTCGCAAGCGTACTAACAAACACGGCTTCCGCGATCGTATGTCAACAGCAAACGGACGTCGCGTTCTTGCAGCTCGCCGCGCACGTGGTCGTAAAAAACTTACTGTTTCTGACGAGCGCACGCACAAAGGATAAGATTTGAAAACGAATCATATAACAGCCCTGACAATTTATCGTCAGGGCTTTTTTTATGTGCTTACAACCGGTTTCATTATTAGCAACCGTTCTTTAATCTAGGATTTTCATTCGCTGACCATAACAGTAATAACGTTAGAACTGCATTCTCCTGGACGCCATTGAATTTCGTATGTGCCTGCGGTCTTGAATCGATATTGCGTGATTTCAAAGTTGTAATCCATTCCAGGCGAATCCAACGTAAGGCCGTTGTAGATCATCGGCAGCCATGGTTCAGGTTCATTTGTGATGCAAGGCATTGATGCTGCACTATCATTAACAAATTCTCCACAAATCGCTTTTGGTCCCATTACATACAGCGATCGTCCAGCTTCTAATTCCTCCATGACATGCGTAATTATTATTGGTTCATTCAATTGATACTTTGTTTTGCAGGTCATTATTGTAAACCTTCTGTTATCCTTCACGGGACCCTTGTCTTTCCAATACGAATATCCCATTAGTAGTTTTTGGATATTTTCCTCCGCTCTGACAAATTTCTTCTGAGCGCTATCAAACATCTGGTAGTTGATATCTTCCATATCTGCAATAAGGGAATCAAAAGGAGGCGTGCCCCAAAGTGGTTCTGAAAAATCACGGCATGTATCCTGCTGCACGATGCCATCGCCTTTTTGCAAATCATCCGTGCATGCCGACACTGAGCATGCCAATGCAAAAAGAAAAGAGGTAAATCGTTTTTTTGTCAACGTGACATATGTTTCTATCGATCTAAGAACTTGATTGGAGTAGTTGTTTGGGTATCGCCTAATCCAGGTTGAGACGTCCTGCCATCTATGGTAACTTCAACTGCTTCCTTGGTAACGATCATTTGTAACTTATAGAGCGGATCAGAGGCAAGTTCTGTTACCGTATAAGTTACTTTAAACCCTGAATTTCGGAAAGGAATCTCCGATGCTCCTGTGCGGTTATCCTTAAAAATATGGAGCTGGTCGAAGCACATTTTACCCGGAGCGGTTATTGGGCCAATACCAACCCTATGTGAGTCTATACCCGATGTACCCATTTGTTTCTTGGCATTCTGAACTGGTTGATAATCAAGACTCACTTGGTTATTGGAAGGCCCGGTTTCAAAAATGCCTTCTTTACACGATGTAATCACTTGTTCATTAATAGACACCTCGGTCAGATCTTTTGGATCACCACTATCAGAATAAAACTCAAAAGCCGCCATCATACCTTTCTTACTTTCACTTTCAGATGTATATGAATCGAGAACAGTCCAATTCACTGGTATGGCTGCTACGGAAAAGCTGTTGCTGCGTTTAAGGATTGTATCTCCTTTCTTCGCAACCAACTTTAAGTTGTCTGCATTACCTGGTGCGGTTTGATCAACTCCCTTTAGTGAGACATTGTGCTCACCAGCCTCCGCAAGGGTTATGGAGTTGCTTCCATTAATTTGGACGCTGCCATTGTTTCCTCCCTGATTTTCTACACTTAGGCTTACTCCTTTTTTGGAAGTATTCACACTGAAATTTTGATCTACCTTCGGAGGGATTCGCATCTTAGTCATCTCGGTCGGAGTAGTAGCGGAATTAATTGTTGGCAGGGTTACAGAAATTTTACCGCTACCTACTTCTTCAAGACGGTTTTTGTCTGTGGCTGCTTCCTGAATTTCAGAAGATAATGCAGGTATTGCATTTTTAGTCTTCGATGGAGTCTTATCTGTTGTTTTCCTAGCTGTGGGTTTTTGGGCAACAGCCGCCTGAGGTATATGTTGTCTTGATTCTTTCATTTCGATTTTTTTACGAAGTAACCTGGGCCTGTGGTGACGTGATCTGGCTCTTTGTAGTAAGTAAAAGTTGTATATAATACTCGTGAATAACAATTGCACCGCTGAGAAATTGCTCCCCCATCTGAACTGTTTGAATACTTAGGACGCCGGCTCTCACTAAAATACTCTCATGAAGTAACCAATGGGTTATTTTCAAGCGCCACTGTAAATCGTTAACAGACGATAGGAAAATAAATGTTTGTCCAGTAGGAAGAAAAATGCCCGAACTTGTTCCTTTAACCCCACCGGATAATTTATTTACGCGTTCACCGTTTTTCATAAACGAATCTTCCAGCAAAATTGGGGACACGTGTGGCGCTAATGCGAGTATCAATAAAAGACGGTCATTGAATCCTAAGTCGTTTTCCAAAATAATACCTGCATATGGAGAACCATCATGTTTTAAGTCTGGGGGCGATATACATTGGACATTCTTATCGTGAAGAATTTCCCTCATCAGGAACTGTCTGCTTAAACCTTCCAAGTCATTCCAGCCATCAGCTTTCCTTTCCTCTGGAAGGTGGTGAACTATTGCCTCGAATTCCGATGGTGTAATGTTATCATTATAGCCATCTGGAAGGTCTGTCTCCTCTTTTTTTACCCAACCTGTGAGCGGAGTTCCGATAGATTGATCGCATGTATAGCTTGTGCCCTTTTGCTCACAGTAAAACGCATTGACTTTAATGAAAAAGAAGTCATCTCGTTGGGTCAGTACTTGAATTATTGGTGTTGAATCAAGAGTGAATGCATAAAGTCCTTGGTTATTACTGAGCACTGTGCTGCAATCTTCTTCATAAAGATGAACCCCCTGAACAATTTTATAGTTTCCATCCCAATTTTTCCAGCTAATTGGGGTTGATTTCACACTTGAATTAATTACGAATTTTAATTTAAATATAAAAGGAAGGCGATCTGCATAGTTTAAAGTGGGGTCGAGCCGTAAGTCCACTATTTTTTTCAGCCATAACAGGTCGTTATGGACATTTAAACTATTTAACTGCACCAGATCACTCATTGTTAAATTTAAGAATATGCGACGTATTTCCAAGACAGAGAAACCTGAAACGCGCGTTCAATTTCGTTTTTTTTGACAAGCCCGTTCTTGTTCACAACCGCTGATAACTGGGATTTAAAATAATTTCACCATTTCGTACCTTCGCGTGATTTTACCAGCCACTATGCCTAGAGACACCAGTATTAAACACGTGCTTATCATCGGCAGCGGGCCGATTATCATCGGACAAGCCTGCGAGTTCGATTATTCCGGATCTCAGTCAGCGCGTTCGTTGCGCGAAGAAGGAATTGAAGTTACACTGATCAACAGCAATCCTGCGACGATCATGACCGATAAGGTCACTGCGGATAATATTTATCTCCTTCCGCTCACTGCTCAGTCTATCATCAAAATTCTTGAGGCACATAAAATTGATGCCGTGCTGCCTACCATGGGCGGACAAACTGCACTCAACCTCGCGTTGAAGTGCGATGAGATGGGCATCTGGAAAAAATATAACGTGCGCATGATCGGTGTCGACATCGACGCGATCAAAGTAACCGAAGACCGCGATCTGTTTCGTCAGCGCATGGAAAGCATCGGTGTGGGAATGGCGCCTTCGAAAATCGCGAAGTCATTCCTCGAAGGAAAAGAAGTGGCGCAGGAATTCGGTTTTCCATTGGTGATCCGTCCTTCGTTCACGCTCGGCGGAAGCGGCGGTGCAGTGGTTTATCACAAAGAAGATTTTGATAAAGCACTCAACCGCGGATTACAGACCTCGCCTATTCACGAAGTGCTCATCGACAAAGCAGTTCTCGGATGGAAAGAGTTCGAACTTGAGTTGTTGCGCGATAACAACGATAACGTTTGTATCATCTGTTCGATCGAGAACTTCGATCCTATGGGTGTTCACACCGGCGATTCAATCACAGTAGCGCCTGCACAAACACTTTCTGATGTGACGTATCAGCTGATGCGTACACTTGCGATCAAGATGATGCGCTCTATCGGAAACTTCGCAGGCGGTTGTAACGTGCAATTTGCGGTGAGTCCCGACAATCAGGAAGACATCATTGCGATTGAAATCAATCCACGTGTTTCACGTTCGTCTGCGCTTGCATCAAAAGCAACGGGTTATCCGATTGCAAAAATTGCATCGAAGCTTGCAATCGGTTATCACCTCGATGAGTTGATGAACCAGATCACGCAGAGCACTTCGGCTTATTTCGAGCCTAC
>CAYUTR010000254.1:0-7679 GCA_964447465.1 uncultured Chryseobacterium sp. | reverse complement strand
GGAGAAACAATCGCACAACAAGACGTTTACGTCTACAAAGTATTTATCAAAGACTTTGAAGGGAAACAACACAAATACACCGGCAGTGTAACCCTGATGAAATAAGGTAGTGTGTTAATTTGGTTCTGGGCGAAAGAGATCTTCGGAAGAGGGTCTCTTTTGTTTTTTCTTTTCGTTGAACATTGAAAATTGTTGCTCGTTTGGCATTGTTGTCCATTTGATCACCCGATTGAACGGGCAACAATGCCAAACTAACAAGGTCAAATGTTCAATGGAACACATACCCAATCCTCAAACTCGCCTGCAACTCAATTCCAACATGCTGTCCTTGCCTGAGCATGATTTTATCATTGTAATCGTTATAATCCACATTCTTGTTCCACATCGAGTTTCTTTCTGATGGCGTGAGTCCCTCGGCATTCGCATTCTTCACACGGAACCCTGCGTAAGCACTCACGTCGACATACCAGTGTTCATCAATGCGCGAGTTATATCCCACCGTGAACGATGGAGAAACAACAATTTTGCTCAGCGTGTACGGTTTGAAATTGTATGTCGTATCCGTAATAGGCAAAACTGCGATGTGATCTATTTTTTGTTGTTTCACCATGAAAGATGCTCCCAGAAAGAATCCGTCCTTCATGTTGTATTTCCGAAAATCCTGTCGGATTCGAAAACCTGACACATGGTGATACTTTTGATGCCAAGGCATGTAAACACTGACTTCAGTTAATCCGTTTACTTTCTCTCCGAGAGAATATTCCGTTCCGACACGGAAATTATAACCCCCGATGTAGTCGGCCATAGCAAGCGGCGCCATAAACATCGCAAAGCGTGGCTTGAAAAAATCGGGAGTAGTTCCTGCAGACGGGACTGTTTGCGCCTGAACGAAAATTGATGAGATAATTACAGCGAAGAAAAACAAGTGCTTCATGGTGTGTCGTTTGATTCCGGAACGAAGTAACAACAGCATCGAAAAGCTACGAAACGGAATCGCGCCCATGACTTGTGATCAATTGCAATTAAAGCAATCAACGCTCGCTCTTTCAATCCATACAATTAGAAGTTGCGGATATCGCCAATCAATATCGTGCATTAGTGTAATCAGCAACATTTTCCTGAAAGCCTGCTTGTCCGGCCATTGTCCGACACGACATTTCCTCTCTCAATTTCCTGGAAACGGAGGTATTTGCCACTCGTCGTTAAAAATATACCGAATTACGAACGCCGCAGACCGCAGTCTCATTTTTGTGAACAAACGCGGATAGTTCCCGTATAATCAATTGTTGTCCCCCTTCGTTGACTGCCGGCCCGGAGTCCCCTCTGCCCGATCATTCAAGGAAACAACAAATAGTAAGCGCTGAAATTAAAGTCTACTTGTCGGATATGAATGCAATTAATTGGAGTGCTCTGCCTTTTTTTATCGGGCCTGCACTGGTAAACCTCGCCTTGTTCCTGTACGTGGTTATTCGCTTACCAGCGAACACGGTCAATAGGTTTTTCGCACTTTTTATTTTCCTGCTTGGACTGGCACAGTTCGCAGATGGGATGATGCACTGCAGTACAACACTACAGGATGCATCCATGTGGCAACATATTGCTGTCACTCCGTGGGTATTCCTTGCGCCTGTAGGCGTATTGATGGTTGCCATGTTAACGCAGCAACCTGGAATGTCGCGCAAGTCGTGGCTGTATCCAGCCCTGATTCTACCTGCCGTGATCTGCCAGTTAATGAACGCTGCGAACCTCGACACAGGTGTTATCATCAAAAATGCGGACTGGGGTTGGGTCACAAATCCGATAAACACACCTGCAAGTATTACAATATACTTCTACATTTCCGCAGTGGGTATGCTGATGCCGGTGATCTTATGGTCAGCGGTTTTGCGCAACAGAAATAATTCACGTCTCAGGAATCAATTCCTCCTGCTGGCCATAGGCATTACGATTCCGTACTTGTGCGGGGTAGTTGCAGAAGTTATTCTTCCGATGACTTTCGGATCTGACAATGTGCCGCTGGCCGGCCCATTTATGACCATGTTTACAGTTTGTGCAATGATTGCCATTCGCGAACACAGAATGCTCGACTACTCTCCGCGTCACCAGTTCGATCGGATACTGGATACGATGACAGAAGGAGTAATGATCTTATCACATAACAACCGTATCATGTACGCGAATACTTCCATGAGGGATATAACAGGAAGCGAAATAAGTGCCCTCCTTGGAGAAAGTGCAGTTTCCATATTTGGTTTTACACCGCATCATAAATCCGCCTCGCGGGAATTGAAACTGAAACAACGCAATGGAGAAAGCGTTTGGGTGATTGTGAGCTTCTCGCCTTGTATCGATACGAAGGGTAGTGAAATTGGCACTACGTGTATTATTACCAATGTTAACCTGCTGAAGCAATCGTACGGAAATATGAGTCGCAACGAGCAACGTCTCAAGCGGGCGCAGGAGGTAGCACATGTCGGAAGCTGGGACCTCAATTTTTCAAGCGGCATCGCAACATGGTCGGAGGAGGCTTGTCGCATCTATGGATTCCCTGAAGAAGAGAATAAACAAACATTTGCAACATGGATCTCGCTGGTTCATCCGGAAGACCTGGCAACTGTAATGCTTCAAATCAAAAAGACGCAAGACTCAGGAATCGACGGGGAATTTGAACACCGGATTATATTGAGAAATGGAACAGTAAAACACATTCATTCCATCAGTAAATACGAGTACGATGAGAATAAAAATCCGGTTGGATTGTTCGGCATCTGCAAAGACATTACAGAAATCAAACTGGCGCAACAGAAGTTGCGTGCTACAACCAGTGAACTGGAAACATACATTTACAAATCATCGCACGACATGCATGCTCCACTGTCGTCGATTCTTGGCTTGGTCAATGTAAGTCGCCTGGAAATATTTGATCCGGTTGCTGTGAGCTACCTGCAGATGATAGAAAGCCAGGCAAAGAAACTGGATTCCGTACGGGTCGAATTCATCAAGGCCATGCACATTAAGGATGCTACAAAACTGGATGAAGAAATTCATGTGAACGCCTTGATTGGCGATATTCTCAGAGATCTGAGATCTAAAGAAGGGTTTTCCCGTTTGAATATTGACGTGAACGTCGCTCCCGGAAAAAAGTTAGTGTCGAATATTTTTCTGATGCGTACGATTCTACAGAACCTTATTGAGAACTCCATACAGTATCAGAACTATGGTGAAGAGCGTTCTGTTCTTCGCATTGATCTTCAGCAGGCCGACAACACGACGAAGATTATTATCGAAGACAATGGAATCGGAATTGACCCTTCTATACACGACAAAATATTCGACATGTATTTCAAGAGTACAGAATCGCGAAGCGGCTCCGGGCTTGGGCTTTACCTTGTAAAGAAAGCTGTAGAAAAATTAGAAGGAAAACTTCAGTTGAGAAGTAGCCCGGGACAAGGCACGATGGTTACACTTTCGTTTGTGCAGGGGAATTGATTTGCCAGTCTTAATTAGTGTTTTTAAAAAACTCCGCTTCATATGCCGGGAGATTTTTTTTATACAACTCAACATCCCACGTTAATCCAAACACTTCCAGGTAAACAGCCATTGGAGGCAATCCAACTTCTGCTCTCCTTTTATCGACATTGTCCGGATCTTCTAGTGGTGCAACGTAGTACTCGTTGGTTTTCATGTTACCTATGATCTGACTGCCGTAAATCTGTTTTCTACCCTGGAGAAGGGCCACGCGATCTTCAAGCAAAGCGAGACTGCCCGGGTCTGCATTACCTTTTACCACCGCCTCCCGCATCATTGGTAAATATTTTACCTGCGCATCAAGATCTGCATGCTGAATCACCATAAACAATGTAGTGTTGCACTGACTCCCGATTTCATCCCGGCCCAGCCAACCGTACTCATTCAGGATGGAAGAAACTTTTATCAGATTCAATGAGTCCGCCTCTCGCATCCGTTTCTCCAGTGCTTTCATTTCATCAGAATCTCCTCCGAACCTGTCCTGCACATCGTCCATCTGATTGCGATACTTCTGATCATCATTGTCAACAAAAAAAAGCACCAACATCAGGGAGTCCTTTACGGGTGTTGTAAGCGTATCTGTTTGAGCGACACAACGTCCTCCAAATAATACGAACACAAAAAACAAATACGTGAAATTGCGGGTCGACATGGAAATAAAATTACACCGAAAAAGAGCGGAAACAAAAGGCACCTCTGCGATAATCACAGAGGTGCCTTTTAGGATTTTATTTATACTACCTGATCAGCTGGAAATATCCAGTCATTGCGTAAGGCTTGCGATCAGCTCCTTCTGCATGGAGCACGTAATAATATGTTCCGTCAGGTGCTGTCTGACCAGAAGATGTTCTTCCGTCCCATCCCGCAGTCGCCTGATCCCACTCGTACATCAATACTCCCCAGCGATCGTAAATTTCACATTTGAACGTGGAGATATTCTCCTGCGTAGCAAGGAAGAAATCGTTCGTTCCATCTTCGTTCGGTGTGAATACGTTCGGCATCGTAAGTGCTGATTCTGCAAGTGAAGTAATCAGAATGTATGCAGTGTCTGTACATCCATCAGCGTTCGTAACAACAAGTGTTACTGTGAATACTCCACCTGTTGTATACACGTACGAAGGATTCTGCGCTGTTGAAGTTCCGTTGTCGCCGAAACTCCACGACCATGAAACTGCGTTCGTGCTGTTGTCGGTAAACACAACCGTGAAAGGTACTGCTCCAGTTGTTGGTGCAGCAGTGAAACTTCCTGCTATCCCCTGAACGGTATTGATTACAGCCGTAGACGTCGATGTACAACCGTTCGCATCTGTCACAACCACCGTGTACGATCCACCGGAAAGTCCACTTGCAGTTGCAGCATTACCACCTGATGGCGACCATGCGTAAGAGTAAGGACCTGTTCCGCCCGCAGGAGAAGTCGTTGCACTTCCTGTTGGATTCGCACAATCGGCATCGATGATAGATGTTGAAGTACTTATCGCTGTTGGCTGCGTAATCGCAACCGTAGTTGTACTTGTACATCCGTTCGCGTCTGTAACTACACAGGTATAAGTTCCTGCAACCAGACCAGGCGCGGTTGGCTGATTACCTCCAGATGGTGACCATGCGTATAGGTAAGGACCTGTTCCGCCCGAACCAGCTGCAGTTGCTGTTCCGGTGTTTCCGCCGTTACACAACACGTTGGTTGAAGTAGGAACTGAAGCAACAAGTGCAGTAGGTTGTGTAATTGTTGCACTGCTTGTACTGGTACAACCGTTTGCGTCCGTAACAAGAACAGTATATGTACCTGCTGGGAGTAACGTAGTTGTACTACCGGTTCCGCCAGCTGGCGACCACACATATGTGTAAGGTCCATTGCCACCTGAAACACTCACAGCAGCTGTACCATCACTTCCACCGAAGCACGAAACATCATTCGATGTACTGGCAGTCAAAGTCATTCCGGAATTGCTTCCCACGATCGCAGTTGCAGTTTGGGTACATCCGTTTGCATCTGTTATGATCACTGTATAAGATCCTGCAGCGAGTGCAGTAGCTGTATCTGTAGTTTGTGCCAGGGCATCACTCCACAGGTAAGTATAAGGACCTGTTCCACCGCTTGGTGTTACCCATGCAGTTCCGTCAGATGCATTACAGCTTGCATTCGTGCTTGATGTTGGAGCAGCAATTGCAGGTGGTTGCGAAATAGTTGCAGTAAATGTTGAAGTACATCCATTCGTATCTGTAACAACACAAGTATAACTTCCTGCTGGAATTCCCGATGCAGTATCGGTCGTTCCGCCTGCCGGTGACCATGCGTAACTGTAACCCGGAACACCTCCGATTACCTGCGCAACAATCACTCCGTCGCTTCCGCCGTTACAGGTAACATCTGTTGCCAATAAAAGACCAGCCAGAAGTTGCGCCGGTTCGCCAATGAGAACTGAATCCACTCGTGTACATCCGTTTTGATCTGTAATCGTAACTGTGTGCCAACCTGAAGGTACGTTCGTAATTGTTGCACTGTTGCCACCGGAAGGTGTCCACATATACGTATACGTTCCGGTACCGCCGCTTGGAGTTGTTGTTGCAGAACCGGTTGATCCACCGAAGCAAAGTGCGTCCGTTGCCACTGTTGTTGAAGCGAGCACCGGAGGCTCAGTAATCACAACCGTTTGTGTTGTACTGCAACCTACCTGGTCGGTAACAAGCACAGTATAACTTCCCGCAACAAGTCCCGTCTCAGTTACAGTCGTTCCTCCGCTTGGTGACCATGCATACGTGAGTATACCTGTTCCGCCGGAAGCAGAAACCGTTGCTGATCCGTTCGCATCCCCAAAACATAAATTATTTGCGGACGACGTTATCGATGCTGTTGGAGCTCCCGAGTTCGGCACGTTCACGGTAGCCGTTTGCGTACATCCGTTTGCATCAGTGATTGTGCACGTATAGGATCCTGACACCAGGTTAATAGCCGTTGCGGTTGTTTGCGCGGTCGGATTCCAGAGGTAAGTTAACGCTCCTGTTCCGCCTGACGCGGTAACTGAAGCAGTACCATCATTGTTTCCGCAGGATGCTGCAGTGAACGTTGAAGAAGATGTGATTGCAGTTGGCTGTGTAATTACACCGGAGAACGTGCTGGTGCATGAATTCGCATCAGTAACCGTTACAGTATAATTTCCTGCACAAAGCGGAGTGGTTGTTGAACCTGTTCCACCTGCCGGTGACCACGCATAAGTATATGCTGCTGTTCCGCCGGACGCTGCTACACTCACAGCTCCATCGCATCCTCCATTACATGTAGTTGCGGTTGTAGTGATAACACCGGCGATCGTTGTTGGTTGCGTAACGCACACCGAAGAAGTTCCGGTGCATCCGTTGATGTCCGTAATCGTTACGGTATAACAACCCGCAACAAGACTAGTCGCCGTTGCTGCTGTGCCACCTGTCGGAGCCCATGAATAAGTATAACCTGCCGTTCCTCCGCTTGCGGTTACCGACGCAGAGCCGGTGTTGCCGCCGTTGCACGCAACTGCAGTGAAACTGGTTACACCTTGTACTGCTGCCGGCTGAGTAATTGCGAGTGTTGCGGTGTTCGTACATCCATTGTTGTCTGTAACAACTACGGTGTAGTTTCCTGCAACGAGGTTAACGCCTGTTGCACCCGTTCCGCCTGAAGGCGACCATAAATAAGTGAACGGTCCGTTTCCTGACGGAGTAACCGTGCCGCTTCCGTTGTTACCATTAAAGCACGTAACGTTTGTTGGTGCAGACATCACTGCACTAGGTCCGCCCGAGTTGTTCACTGTTACAGTTTGTGTATTGGTACAACCGTTTGCATCCGTAATCAAACAAGTATAAACACCCGCTGCAAGTCCCGTCGCTGTTGCTGCTGTTCCGCCTGAAGGAGACCAGAGGTAAGTATAACCTCCAGCACCACCTGAAGGTGAAACAGAAGCTGAACCATTGTTGCTTCCGCAGGTAGCGTTAGTTGATGTGTTAGTTGCACTAAGCGCAGTTGGTTGCGTAACACAAACTGATGCGGATGTTGTACATCCGTTTGCATCAGTAACAGTAACAGTGTAACATCCCGAACTCAGTCCGGTTGCTGTTGCAGCTGTTCCTCCCGATGGAGACCATGCGTAGGTGTAGGAAGTTGTTCCGCCACTCAC
>CAYUTR010000253.1:3302-7693 GCA_964447465.1 uncultured Chryseobacterium sp. | reverse complement strand
CGCACTGCAATCGGAAATTTCGGAGGAACATTAGCGGCCGTTCGCACAGACGATCTGGCAGCGCATGTACTGAAAGAATTAGTTGCGAAATATTCTTCCCTCGATCCGAAAGCAATCGGTGATATTATTCTCGGTTGTGCAAATCAGGCAGGAGAAGATAATCGAAACGTTGCACGCATGGCAGGACTGCTTGCCGGACTGCCTATTTCTGTGCCGGGAGAAACGGTGAATCGCTTGTGTGCATCAGGACTTTCTGCATCCATGGCAGCAGCACGTACAATCATGTGCGACGAAGCAGACATCATGATTGCAGGTGGAGTTGAAAACATGACACGCGGACCTTGGGTGATTTCAAAAACTTCAACGCCTTATGGACGTGATGCACAGATGTTCGATTCTTCTTTCGGATGGAGATTTATCAATCCGAAAATGAAAGAATTATTCGGAACAGATGCGATGGGAGAAACTGCAGAGAACGTTGCTGAACAGGATTCCGTTTCACGCGAAGACCAGGATAAATTCTCCATGTGGTCGCAACAGAAAGCTGCGACGGCACAAGCCAAAGGACGTTTCGCCAAAGAAATTGTTCCGATTGTTATTCCACAACGTAAGGGAGATGCGATCGTGTTCCAGAATGATGAATTTATTAAACCGAAAACAACACTTGAAGGCCTGGCTGGATTGAAACCATCTTTCAGAAAAAATGGAACGGTAACAGCAGGGAATGCTTCGGGATTGAATGACGGTGCAGCAGCAGTATTGCTCGCTTCCGAGAACGGACTGAAGCAGCACAACCTGAAACCATTGGCAAGAATAATTTCTTCTGGTTTTACCGGTGTTGAACCACGCATTATGGGAATCGGTCCTGTTACTGCAGGCAACATAGCGTTGAAAAAAGCAGGTCTGACAATTGACCAGGTAGATATCATTGAACTGAACGAAGCATTCGCTGCACAATCGCTCGCGGTAACACGCGCGTGGGGACTTGCAGATAACGATTCAAGAATAAATCCGAATGGCGGTGCGATCGCATTGGGTCACCCGTTAGGCATGAGCGGCGCACGCATTCTGAATTCAGCCGCAATTGAATTGCACGAACAGAATAAAAAATATGCGCTGGTAACCATGTGCATTGGTGTTGGGCAGGGTTACGCGGTGATAATTGAAAGTTCAATATAGCCTTAATGAAGAAATTTTATTTGATTTTTATCTTGTCAAGCTTATTCTTAAACTCATTTGCTCAACAGCTTCAATGGGGAAAAAGCACCTATGGACATGGCTTCGATCAAGTCACTTCAATAGTTACAACTCCAACAGGGAATTGCCTCTTATCAGGCACGTTTAAGGACTCTATTGACGTTGATCCCAATGCAGGATCTGTTTTGTGTATCCCAGATACAACCGCTCACGTTTGTGCATTTATCGCTGAATACGATTCCAATAGTAATTTCCTGTGGAAACTTGAAATGATTGGTCCCAACATTTTTCCTGGTCGTGCGATATGCGATGCAAGCGGAAATATTTATTTCGGTGGGACCTACAAAGACTCAATTCACTTTCAAAACACATCGTACACTTTATATGGAAATCTTACGAAAGACGTTTTTTTTGCAAAGATCTCTCCATCTGGCAATTTGATATGGGCTAAAAATATCACAGCGCCTTCTCCATCCAGCTACACGAGCTTCGCTACGACTGCAAGAGGAACGATGGCTACTAATTTCATTATTTACGGATCATTCGGTGGAACACTGGACATGGATCCTGGACCTGGCGTTTATTATCTGACAGCAATTTCTTCAAAAGATTTATTCATTGCATCATATGACACCGCAGGCACATTGCAATTTGCCAAATCTATGCCTCAATCGTCCGGCGATAATCAACGCAATTCGGTTTGGCTATCGCAATCAGGCTCCATAAGTATTTGCGGAACATTTTATGGCCAGATTGATTTTGACCCAAGTGCTGGCGCAACTGTCCTATCTAATTCTTCTGCTACGAATGATATTTTTATGGCTCACTATGATCCAGGGGGAAATCTATTGTGGGCGAAATCATTTGGTGGATCTGGCAGTGATGGAGTGACTAGTATTACCCAAGATTCAACTGGTAACACATTTATTTCAGGTTACTACCCGACCTCTATAGATATGGACCCATCACCTAATGTATCAACCCTCTCTGGTGGCAATACTTTTATTGGAGCATATGATACCAATGGAGTCTATATATGGTCAAGTACCGACGTCGACAATGGCGGAGGCGTTTATATCTATTCAATCACATACCTAGGAAATTCTCTATTCATAACAGGAAGTCAATCCGGCATTGCCGATTATGGAACATTTCAATTCAGCAATTCATGGAGCACGGAATGCACATTTATTGGAATAATGAACTCCACAGGTACACTTGTATCCGCTATTCGATTTCAACCGTACCCTAATTCTGACCCGTATACCAGTTCCGCTGGCGAACATATTTGCGTACTAAATAATTCACTTTATGTGGCAGGCGAATTCACTGGTGCACAGGACGTAAATCCCGATTCATTATTTCAAACACCTATATATTGGGCCCCTCCATTACCAGGAAATCCCAATTTGGACCCACCTGATTTATGGTTTTGCAAATATGACGTTTCATCCTTCGTTCTAGAAACTGAAGAAATAAACTTTGCCAATTCTTTGCAAGTCTTTCCGAATCCCACCTCATCACTTCTGCAAATAGCAAACCTTGAAAATGGAGTTAACCAATTCACGGTTATAGATTGCAAAGGGCAGGCGGTATATATCAATTCCGCTATTGTTGAAAATCACAATAGCTGTCTTGATCTTTCCACATTGTCTTGTGGTGCGTATATTTTGCGAATAGAAAACGAGTTGAGTATTCAAATCAACAAACCTTTTATTATCGCCCGATAACAATTTGGTTAATAATTAAATGAACAAACTATACATCATCTTAATCAGCTTTGTACTGGGTGTCAATGCACACGCGCAGATTTTCCAGTCCGATCTCGATCGCGGTTTCAAAGCCATTGACAAGAACGAATTCGATAGAGCAATCGATTTCTTTAACGGCGAGCTGGATGATGACAGTGCGAATGCCGGTGCCAACTTCGGAATGGCGCAAGTTTACTTTTCCAAAGGCTATCCCGGATTCAACGCAGAAGCTGCGCATAAGTATATCGTTGAAGCTAATACAGATTTCAAAGCTTCGTCACGCAAACAGGTTTCTTCGCTGGCAAAACTGAATATCACTCAGGCCTCCATCGACGATCTGGACGAGCGTATTGACGACGAAATATTCAGCACAGCTGCTGCAACATTTTCTCCGCCTGTATTACAGCAGTTCATCGACAAGCATCCAGAAAATTCCAATGTGGCGGATGCGAAAATACTTATCGAGCAGCTGGAATTGCTGAATGTAACTTCAGGAAATTCGGAAGAAGCGCTGAATGCGTATATCCGCAACAATCCAGATGGTCCCGGTGCAGAAAAAGCAATCAGGTTGCGCAACAAACTCGCGTTTGAAAAAGCAAAGTCGGCAAACACGATTGAAGCGTTGCATGAATTCATCGCTAATCATCCGGGTGCTGAAGAAATTGAAGCTGCACAACTCGCATTGTCCAGTCTTGAATTCGTAAAGGCAAAACAGGAAAACACCATTGCGGCGTTCGATTCGTTCATGGTGAAATATCCTGATGCGTTGGAATTCAGAGAAGCAATGAATCAGCGTAACCAGCTGGCGTACATTCAGATCCTCGAAGATCAGGCGAAAGCGAAAGCAGCACAACTTGCTGAAGCAGACAAAACCATTGAGACTACGGGCAACTGGCTGAATCTTGTTATTGCGGGATTAGTCGCCGTGATTGTTCTGGCCTTCGTTGTTTATCGCGGATATCTTCAGAAGAAAAAATCGAATGAAGAAATTACCCAGCAGAAAGAAATTATCGAGCAGAAGAACAACGAGATTGTCGACAGCATCAACTACGCCAAACGTATACAGAGTGCGATGCTTCCTTCGCTGGAAGAAATAAGGAAGCATCTTCCTGAAACGTTTGTTTATTTCCGTCCTCGCGATATTGTGAGCGGGGATTTCTATTGGTTCGCAGAAGCCGGTGATAAGATATTTATTGCAGCGGCAGATTGCACCGGTCACGGTGTGCCAGGATCACTTGTATCCATGATCGGTTTCAACACGCTGAACCAGATTGTGAATGAGAAAGGCATTACCAGCCCGGGAGAAATCCTGGATGAACTGCACGAACGCGTTTCGCTTACGCTGAATAAAGATCTCGGCATGGACTTTAATTCCCTGCGCGACGGAATGGACATTGCTTTGCTGAGCATTAATCGCTCGACACGGGAAATTACATTCTCCGG
>CAYUTR010000253.1:0-3202 GCA_964447465.1 uncultured Chryseobacterium sp. | reverse complement strand
TGGACATTGCTTTGCTGAGCATTAATCGCTCGACACGGGAAATTACATTCTCCGGAGCTGTGCGTCCACTTGTTTTCGTTGACGAAGAAGGAATCAAGTCCATCCGTAGTGGCGTGTATTCCATTGGTGGTATCAAACAGTTCGACACAGATCCATTTCCCACACACAAAATTCAGCCGAAGGGAAAAGCCACCTTCTATCTTTTCTCTGATGGATACGCCGATCAGTTTGGTGGTCCGCAAGGCAAGAAATACAAAATGAAAAAGCTGCAGGAGCTGTTATCGACAGTCAGCAAACATCCTTTGCCTAAGCAGGCAGAAATTGTGGCGGAAGAATTCGAGCGGTGGATTGGTCCGCATGAACAGGTGGATGACGTTTGCGTGATTGGATTTCGTTTCTAGCTTTGCTTCGTGTCTGAAGTAAAACTTTCCTTAGAAAATTTCCGGAATGAAATGGACGAACGGGCTCTCGAGCGCGGCTGGTTCTATTTCAGCAAAGGCTGGGTGCGGAAACCTACAGAAGTTCTTCCGGGATTTTACGAGTGTGTAGTGAACGAAGTCAATCCGCATGCTGTTTCGTTTTCACACAATGAAAGCGATGACCCATCGACTCCGCTAAGGACAAGATTTGATGATGTGTTTTGTACGTGCGGAGATGGGCTGGCGCCGTGGTGCAGGCATTTGGCGGGGGCGATTTACCGGATCGAAGCTGAACGAATAGAAAGTTTGCCGGCGAACGAGCACCTGATCGATTAGCTAATTTGCAGATTAGTTGACCCTTCGACTAGCTCAGGACAAGTATGCAGATGGCATTTATTGAGAGTTACGACATCAACTAATCAACTAATCGGCATTCCCGATAGCTATCGGGATGCAAATCATTTTCTTACTTTAGAAGAATGATCTACGAATTCAACGGCTACCGTCCTGTAGTACACGAATCTTCTTTCGTGCATCCGCAAGCTACGGTTACAGGCAATGTGGAGATTGGAAGAAATGTTTACATCGGTCCCGGCGCGGCTATACGTGGCGACTGGGGAAAGATTATTATCAGAGACGGATGTAACGTGCAGGAGAATTGTACGGTTCACATGTTTCCGGGAACTACAGTTGTGCTGGAAGAAGGCGCGCATATTGGACATGGAGCAATTATTCACGGCGCACACATCGGGAAAAACTGTCTCGTGGGAATGAATGCAGTGATCATGGACAATGTTGTGCTGGGTGATGAGTGTATTGTTGGAGCACTGACGTTTGTTGCGGCAGATACGGTGATTGAAAAAAGAAAAGTGGTGGTTGGTAATCCCGGCAAAGTGGTGAAGGATGTGAGCGATAAAATGATTGAGTGGAAAACGAAGGGAACAGAATTGTATCAGCAGCTTCCAGTGGAGTTACATGCGACGTTGAAGGAATGTGAGCCGTTACGTAGGCCTGCGCCATTTAATCCCGGACAACAAGAGATTTATAAGACTTGGAATGAAACCAAGTAAGATTGTAGCTATGCTCTGAGAACCTAGACCTTTATGGTCATTAAACCACAAAGGCGCAGAGGCGCAAAGGACCGCAAAGAATTTTGTGAAAGAAGAAGCAATCACATTTGGAAAATATCTGCTATCGGGAGAAACGCCGGATGAGAAATCGATTGCACTATACGAAGCGGCGCATCAGCACAAGAAGATTGAAGTTTCAATAGCTGAGAAAAAACTATTTGAATTTGCGTTGAGAAAACGTTGGGCGATTGGTGCGATTGATGGTGCACTTGCTTTTAAGAATCCTGAGCATGTAATAAGGAGAAAATTGCTGGTGATGTCGGCGGTACTGGAGTGCAGGCCGCAATATGCTGATTTGTTTATTCCGAAGAAGAGAAGTTTCTTCTACATCGTTGCGTTTGGGTGGATTGGATTTCGGGCAGTCTCGAAGGCCATTTTCGGTAGGCTGCTTGTGGCTTTGGTTGCCTAAAGACGCATCCTCCTATTCAACCACAAAGACGCCCTTCGACAAGCTCAGGACAAGCTCCGGCGCAGAGGCAACGCAAAGAAAGTCGGCTCACTCGTCGTCGTCGTGACCCTTCTCTTTGAGCTTTCCGTTCTTCCAGAGATATTCGTCGGCTTCGTGTGCTTTCTTAGCTGAGTCACTTACTTCTTTGTTTTCGATTTTCGAAAGATCAGGTTGACCGGCATTCACCCATGCGGTGTACCACAAACTTCCAACCATGTGAATTGCAGCGCGCATGCGGCGTTCCACCATTCCGTTCAAAACATTACTGTAAGCTGTTGTGTATTCCTGGCTGTAAGTTTTAATCGTAGTGTTACCGCGTTGTTCAAACGCATATTTTCTGTCGGGCGGTGTTGTCGCATTGAGGTTTGCTTCGAGTGTGAGCACAGAATCAACTTCTGAGTGACTCACACGAACAATATCCCAGGAAGTGTTGATCACTGACTCAATATAATCAGCACGACCAACGAAGTAATCGTAACTCTCTCCGTACAATTCAGGAATGCGCGATTCCCAGAATCCATGAATGCCGTGTTGATTCGTGAGCTGGCCGTTGTAATTTTCTGTAGTGTGTAGCGGCACGTGCGCGTCGCCAACATAATGGCCAAGCTCTGCAGAGTAACGGAGGATTTTATCCACGTCGCCTTCCTTAAACGCATTTGTTAGACGCCATGTCATTGTTTCAATCCACCACGGAACAATTCCGTATGCGTTGAGCGTGTCTTCGGTATATTTCTCCACCGCCTTTTTCCAGAATCGCGGCATGCTGTCGATTGCAGTTACTCCGTAGTGATCAATATCGATGTAATGACGCGGTGCTTCTTCTTTCACGGAATAACGACGCTTGTCGGGATCAACAGCGTGCTCGGTGATGTACTCGATGTGCTTCTTGTAAAATCCAAGCATTTCTGGTGGTAGTGTGAACACGGCCATGCGATTGATACGTTTGTGACCGTAAAATCCCCAGGAAAGTGCTTCTTCTTTCGGGAGAGAAATCAGGATGAAAGGTGAAATCACCAATACGATGAAGAAGACCCGCAGGAGTTTTTTCATTCTTGTGTTTAGAGTGTTTCTACCAGAAATCATCATACCGAATTTAACTACAAAGGCGCACTTCGGCAAGCTCAGCACAGGCTCCGCCGCTGAGGCAACGCAAAGTTAATGTTTAAGTTTCACCAGCGCGTTTCCTTCTAACACAGGAATAACAT
>CAYUTR010000252.1:0-7731 GCA_964447465.1 uncultured Chryseobacterium sp. | reverse complement strand
CGGCGGACACGCTCTGGAAATCCTGAATGCACTTGAGGGAAGCGGAATGTTGTACGCAACAGACGTTGATCCTTTCGAATTGCCACGTACTACAGAACGTCTTCGCGCTTACGGTTTCGGTGAAGATCTCTTCCAGCCACGACGATTGAATTTCTCAAGCATTGATGCAATCGTAGCAGAAGCAGGTCCGCTGAACTTTGTGCTGGCCGATCTCGGGGTTTCTTCCATGCAGATTGATAATCCCGATCGTGGATTCTCGTACAAAGTAGAAGGCCCACTTGATTTGCGTTTGAATCCCAAGAGTGGTTATCCTGCTTCAGGATTGCTCAAAAATATTTCACAGAACGAACTACAGGAAATATTGTTTGAGTATTCGGATGAGCCGCATCATGAAGCGATTGCAAGTCTGATCATGAAGAAACGTTCTCTCGCAGAAATCAAAACGACCACGCAGCTGCAGAATATTATCGCGGAAGCATTGTACTTCATTCCGTCGAACGAACGCAAACAGGAAGTGAAGAAAGCGTGTCAGCGTTGTTTTCAGGCGTTGCGCATTGCGGTGAACAACGAATTCGATGTGTTGGAAAAATTCCTGGAGAAATTGCTGGATGCACTCGCATCGGGTGGGAGAGTGGCGATACTTACTTTTCACTCGGGTGAAGATCGCAGGGTGAAGAAATTCTTTCAGCATTATTTCCGTGAAGAAATTTTCTCGGAGTTCTCGAAAGAACCGATAAGACCAACGGCGGAGGAGTGTTTTCAGAATCCGAGGGCAAAGTCTGCTAAACTGAGGCATGGAGTCAAGAAGTAGCATCCGGACTTTCAACTACAAAGACGCTAAGCCGCAAAGGCACGCAAAGAAAAAGCCTGAAGAATAATCTCCAGGCTTTTCGTAAAAAAATCTTGGCGTTTTGGCGCCTTGGCGGTTGAATTAATGTGCTACTTGTACTTTACCATTTTGGTTCTGACCAACAACCCGGTACGTGTACATTCCCGCAGCAAGGTCAGACATATCAATGCGCGTTGACGTTGAATTGATCACCGCTGTTTTCACAACGCGACCGGTCATGTCAATCACTTCAATGCTTCCTTCTTTCACTGTGGTCTGAATAGTCAGAACATCAGAAACCGGATTTGGATAAGCAATGATCGTGTTACTGTTGTCGTTCGTAGGAATTCCTGTAACAGTTGGGTTTGATACCAACCAGGTTGCGTTGGTGATCTGGCCAAGATCGTCTTGCGCTGTCAATTCTACCAGCGGAAATCCGATACCGTTTGTCCAGTAAGTGAAGATGCGTGAAGAATCCATCTGAGTAAAGAACGCCGGTGCCCAGTTTCCGAATGCATAGATGTCGATTGTGTCGATCTGCCTGCGGTACGTGTTCTGACGAAGTGTAGTGAACGTGTCGAGCGGTGTGATAACTGTACCCCATCCGTCGAAATCTGATTCTTTCGTGATCCACGTGTGAATACGTACGGAATCAACCGTGAATCCAACTCCCGGGTCGTAACCCATATAGAACTGGTTTACTCCACCTGCAGTATCTCCAAATGAGCTTCCGTAAGCTGCAGGGAATACCATTTGTGTTTCAGGGTTAGTGAAAGTCAAAGGAATGATTCCATTGCCGAGTGGATCTGCAGCCTGTCCATTGATCTCCATCATTGTAGAACTCTGTGATGCATATATGTATGCATCGCCCTGGTTGATCATGATCGAAAGGTTCGACTGGGGGTAGTTCGCTCCGTATGGAGTCCACTGTGGCAAAGTAAACGTCAGACTGTCCTCCGACTGGTTCTGCAGTGCAGAGAAGTCGTAAGTAATGCTTGGACCTGAACCGCCTTCACTCTGCGTCTGTGTAGTATCAGTTGCCTGATTGAACACAGTAAGGGTCGTAGCCTGATCAGCAGCAGTAATTGTAATCTGAGCGCTCGCGGTTCCTGCAACAGCAGCAAGCGATAAAAAGAGTAATTGTTTTTTCATGGTTTGGGAATTTTGAGTTGTAAAAATAGGGAAACGAGGCGTTGAAAAAACACTGATTTTAGTGTTAAAATCAGGGAGTCTTACCCGTTCAACGTGCTTGAGAACAAAACGTTGACCGTCAATGCGAGCTACGCTACACAAAACGATGAGCGTCATTGCAAGCCTGCGAAGCAATCCCATGATGGAACCTCGGATTACACGGGTTTTCATGATGGAACGCAATCGTTTTGAGTTCGGCTGTTGTTTATGGGAGTGCAGCCGTGTTGCTTAAACTTCGCGCCGCTTGTTCTTAGTATATCGCCGGAAACTTCTGAGGATCTGATTCCGACATCATCCCATACACCGCTTCAAAAATATCTTCCGTGCCCGGCTTGCTGAAGTAATCTCCGTCTGAACCATAAGCAGGACGGTGATCTTTTGCGGCGAGTGTTTTCGGATCGCTGTCGAGATGTTGGTATGCTCCTTGAACTTCGATGATCTGTTGCAGTATGAATGCGCTTGCTCCGCCGGAAACGTCTTCGTCTACAACAAGCAGACGATTCGTTTTCTTCACAGAGTTTACGATCGAATGATTTCTGTCGAATGGTAGCAACGTTTGCACGTCAACGATCTCACAAGAGATTCCAAGTTCTTCCAATTGCTTCGCCGCATCCATGCACAAGCGAAGTGTTGGACCGTAACTCACAATCGTTACATCGTTTCCTTCGCGGATGATTTCAGGAATACCAAGTGGCTCGCAGAATTCACCCCAGTTACTCGGAGCTGCTTCTTTCAGGCGATAACTATTCAACGGTTCAATCACAATTGCAGGTTCGTCGGCACGCAGAAGTGTATTGTAGAATCCTGCTGCTTTCGTCATGTTGCGCGGTACGCATACATACATCCCGCGAAGTGAATTGATGATCATTCCCATTGGTGAACCGGAATGCCAAACGCCTTCGAGACGGTGACCACGCGTTCTGATAATCATTGGTGCTTTCTGTCCGCCCATTGTTCTCCACTGCAGCGTTGACAAATCATCGCTGAGAATCTGGATAGCGTACAACAAGTAATCGAGATACTGAATCTCTGCAATCGGACGTAGTCCACGCATTGCCGTTCCTATAGCTTGCCCTGCGATTGTCGCTTCACGGATTCCTGTATCGAACACGCGGATCTCTCCGTATTTTTTCTGAAGTCCTTCGAGTCCCTGGTTTACGCCGCCGATGAAACCGGAATCCTCGCCGAAGATCACGACTTCCGGATATTTCGAAAGAATCGAATCGAAGTTGTCGCGGAGAATTTCTCTTCCGTCGTATTGTTTTTCTTCCGCGTATTCTACAGCAACCGGCTTTACGTCCAGCGCAGTTCCTGAATGCAACGAAGAACTATAGCGATTGAAATTCGCGATTGTATTCAGTTGTATCCAACGGATCGCTTCCTGTTTTGCCTGAGAATCTTCGCTGCGTGTATGGCGCAATGCAGCACGCACAGCACCGTGAATGTCTTTACGGATCGGATCCATCTTCGCTGTAAGATCATTCTTGATCTTTGTGATGAATGCTCCGTTTTCACTTTGGTCAGCAAGTTTGTCGAGAACAGCACAGGCCTCAACCAGATCGGCTTTGATAGGAGCAAGGAAGGCTTCCCATGCAGCACGACGGTCAGTGCGAACTTTTTCTTTTGCTTCTTTCTCGATGTTGTCAAGCTCTTCTGTTGTTGCAAGACCAACAGATTCAATCCATCCACGGAATTTCTTCACGCAGTCGAAATCAGTTTCCCACTGCAAACGCTCCGGCGTTTTGTAACGCTCGTGTGAACCCGAAGTAGAATGTCCTTGCGGCTGATTCACTTCTTCCACGTGAACTAAAACAGGAACATGTTCTTCGCGGCAAAGCTTCGCAGCTTTCTCGTAGGTATCGATGAGGTGTGGATAATCCCAACCTTTTGTTTTGAAAATCTGGAATCCGGTTTTCTCAGCAGTGCGCTGGAATCCGGAAAGTGCATCGGAAATACTTTCTTTCGTAGTCTGGTATTTCTTCGGCACAGATATTCCGTAGCCATCGTCCCAAACAGAAACGAGCATCGGAACCTGCATTACTCCTGCAGCGTTCATAGTTTCCCAGAACAAACCTTCTGATGTGGATGCATCACCGATTGTTCCGAAAGCAATTTCATTTCCTTTGTTGCTGAAATTTTCAAACTTCCCGCTGTGCAATTCTGGATTGTTGCGGTAATGTTTCGATGCAAGAGCCAGTCCGAGGAGACGTGGCATTTGTCCGCCTGTTGGAGAAATATCTGCAGATGAGTTTTTGATTTTCGTGAGATCTTTCCACGAACCATCTTCATTCAGTGAGCGTGTTGCAAAGTGTCCGCCCATCTGGCGACCTGCACTCATCGGTTCCTGTTCGATATCGGTGTGTGCGTACAATCCCGCGAACCACTGTTTCAGGTTCAGCGTTCCGGTTGCAAACATGAATGTCTGATCGCGGTAATAACCCGAGCGGAAATCGCCGTTCTGGAAAACTTTTGCCATGGCAATCTGCGCGATTTCTTTTCCGTCGCCGAAAATTCCAAATTTCGCTTTGCCCGTAAGCACTTCTTTCCGTCCGGTGAGGCTGGCTTCACGACTTTCATTCGCAAGTCTGAAATCAGCCAACACGATCTTCCGGTACTCTTCCATCTTTTCCTGGGAAGCCGGATTCATTTTCTCCGCCACGTTACTCATATAAATTGTGTGTTGTGTGTGGGAGCTAAATTACGGATTTTCGGTGCGGATTCCTTGTCGCGGGCTCATTGTTCCCTACTTTAGAAGCCTAATTCTCAGGCATGAAAAGAGTAGCGTTTTGCAAGGTGATTCTTACTGCAACATTGTTCGTGGGACTTATCGGATGTACGGAAGACCATCCCGGAGAAAATAAAGCGGTTATTGACAGCATCCGCAACGCTGATTCGATTGCAGCTCAATTTAGATTGGAGAGTTTGTTCCAGTTCCAGACTGAAGCTGACTTGATAAATCGTTACTCAAAGGAGAACGTGAAGCTCGATACAATCTGGGGTTACGAAGGTTATTTCACAATGGGAACCGTATTGAAAACAGAACTTGCATCGCACATTGAAATCACGTGGAAGAATGATTCGCTGAAAACAGGAATTATTTCGGTGACACAAGTAAGTGATTCTGACTGGTACGCGGATTCACTTGCAAGGAGCGAATGGAAATCATCAACTGGAGTTTACGTTGGGATGTCCATTGATGAGCTGCAGAGAATTAATGGACGTCCTTTTACTTTCTCAGGTTTCGGTTGGGATTATGCCGGTGGAGTGATCAGCTGGAATGGAGGAACACTCGAAGGAAAAGGAATTGCGGTGCAGCTTTCGGAAGGGCCGGTTGTTCCTTCGCGTAAAGTAACGGACGAAGAAAGAAATGCTGTATTGGGTGACGTAGAAGTGCAAAGTGATAATCCTGTTCTCTCAGTATATGCACCGCGTGTGTGGTCGATATCGGTGGCGAAGGTGCAGTAGTCGACCCAATATATCTGACAGGAATTCTTTGTCCTCCGCCGGCTAAAGCCGACGGCGATCATTATCATTTATTTATTGTCGGTGCAGGGGAGTTGGGGCGAATGAAATTCGCCCCAACTCCCCTGCACATTATATTGCGAAAATAGATGATGATCGCCGTGGGCTTCAGCCCGCGGATACCGAATGCAACTTGAAGAGCAAAAACGAAAAAAACCGCCCACAAAGTGAACGGTTTAACTATATAACGGTGGACGTTTATCAGTGGGTGTGATCGTGTCCTTCGTGACCCGCTTCAACAGGTTTCACAGAATCTGTTTTCGTGCAATCAGAAGCCGCAGGAGCAACCGCAACATTTACTGAATCATCGTTGTGCGGAGTAGCAGAACTTTCGTGTGCATCACCACCTTGGTGCTCTTTGCAATGAGCGCAAGTTCCATCTTCGCAGCACTTCTCTGCATGATCCATTCCGCAGTGACCATCACAATTTTCCATGTGACACATTTCTGTCTGCCCCCATTTGTCGGTACCGGAAATTCCGAGAAGCGATCCAGCTCCATAACAGAAGCCGAAAGCAACAATGAAAAGTCCAACGAGCGGCAGAAACCATCCTTTAGGATAATACTGGCGGCTGCCTTCTGTATTGTCGTGTCCGTGATCGTCGTGTGATTCGTGGTGTGCCATGTGTTGGATTGTTATGGGCACAAATATATCAATTTGCCAATTTGTTAATGCTCTTATTTGTTCAGGAAAAGAGGTTTTCGACTAACAATCGGACTTTACGAATGGAGGCCGTAAGTTGAACTGTGGAACTATGGTTTGTGGAACGCTGACAGTTGCCACTTGAACATTGACCATTGAATATTGACACTTTACCTACCGAAGTCGAGTTGAAAACGCTCAATGGTCAACGCACAAGTTTCAAGTATCAAGGAAAAAATGAAGAGCCGAGGCTGCGAAACCCGGCTCTTCTGCACACCAATTGCACGAAACAGAACCCCTCAGTTTTACCTTGACCTAACCTGGCCGAGGGGATGATTCAATAGTAAGACGTAGTTACGCCCTATTAGTTACTGCAATTGTGATGGAATTGAGGAATTTTAACATGAACGGCATTTTCTACCAACGTTTCACAATGATCGTATCATCTGTTATGATCGTATCGTCGTCTGAATCAGGATCTGGATCCGGATCACCTGGTTTACGGATTCCAAGATTCGCGCAGTCCAAACACTTCAGACCGTAAGTGGTCATGATCCACCGGCGGTTTGCCATGTTTTGGTCACTCGTTTTAGAAACATTCGCAACATCATTCAGCAGGTATTCGCACGAGGCATCGATAAATATTACTGTACCGATCGGAATGCGAAGTTCTACACCAACTTCCTGGGCTTTCCACGACTGTCCGCCAATAGTGAAGTGCGAAGGGAATGTGATTCCATTCGAATCCTGAACGATAGGATAAGCGATGGCCTTCACGCGATTTTGCGCTTCTGTTTTTGTACGCCCTTGTGCTTTTTTGTAAACGAACATTTCAATGCTGTCTCCGATAGCCGGAACAATATTCAATCCTGCATATCCGAATTTAAGATCCGTCTCATCGCCACTCACCATTTTCCAGCGATGATGGTAACCATTGCCGTCATCGTAATCCCAATCGTCTACATAATTCGGACTGAGCATATCGGCATCAATATTCACTTTGATCGTGAGTGTGGAATCGTGCGGATTCAAAACAGCAATTCGTTCAGCAGAATCTGATCCCTGGGAGAATCCAGAAGCGATATTGATAATAGAAACGATGCCCATTATCACTCCAATGATCCAAACTCCCAATGCAGAGAATCCGATGAGTTTATTGCTGCGTTTGATCCGGAACAGCATTGTAATTCCGGAGTAGATCATCATGATGATTGGAATTCCGAATACCAATATTCCTGCTGTAATTCCGATGTAGTAACTGCTGCCATCGTCAAACAGGCTCTGCACATGTTCTCCGATCTGATCCGGACCAAAATCCGTGATGAAGAATGTTCCTGTAAACAATCCGATGAGCATCATTACTCCGAAAAACACGAGGGCAACCGCAACAATTTTTCCGATTACTTTTCCGACTGCGCGTAATATATCTTCCGCTACATTACTCCTCCTATGATAGCGGGAGCGGTACCGGTTATCATAGTCACCTTTTCCCCACTCAGCTTTTGTTTGCTTGCCGAATTCTTTCATTCGGTCGCCAAACTCTTCGA
>CAYUTR010000251.1:0-7733 GCA_964447465.1 uncultured Chryseobacterium sp. | reverse complement strand
CTTTGACGTATCAGGAATATGCAGAGAGCAACGGATTGCCGCAAGACGATTATTTCCCGCTAACAGTTGGGGACACGGCTTTCTTGTTTTCAATGGAACACGTGTATCGATATTTTTCTTCGGAGGATGTGAACGATAGTTCGGTATGTTTCCGCAATGCCCCTGATATGTACAATTACATTTACAATGGCGGTTTTCCCGACATCCGTGGTCCGGTTGATTACCGTTACTTTATGGATCATCCATTTACTCCTTACACGAAGTTCTTTGGCAGGAACGGAAAGTCCCTTGTCCTTGAGCAAATTATTCTCGGTAAATTATTCACCGGAAATACAATTCAGTCGGGCCGCGTGCAGTCACCATCTACTGTGTGGATCATCAGTCAGCAATCAGTATTGAAGTACGACATGAACTACGTGTTCGACACGACTGCAAATTATACCGCGTTGGTTACACGTGTTCGATTTGCCGGAGATTCTACCGGAATTTATTACCCGGATGCTGAAATAGAAATTCCGTACAGTAGAAATTCTGTGATTTTCAATTTTGCAGCGCCGTACTATAAGTACAGTATCGGATCAGTGTATCGCTATCAATTGCTTGGCTATGATACGGCATGGTCAAAGCGCAGTGTGAATGCAGAAAAAGAATACACGAACCTTCCGGAGGGAACATACACTTTTGTTGTAGAGGGTTCGAATCCTTTTGGCATGGAAAGCAGTGTAGCGCGGTTTACATTTAAAATTCTTCCTCCGTGGTATCGTACAACCTGGGCGTATGGCATTTATGTCATCGCCTTTATTCTCTTCGTGTATCTCGCCGTCCGCATCAGCGCGCGTACACTGCGCAAACAAAAAGAGCGTCTTGAAGAAATCGTAACTGAACGCACGGCAGAAGTAGTAGAACAGAAACATCAGCTCCAGGCGCAAAAGATTGACCTCGAAGTTGCGTATACCGGCATTCAGGATAGTATTCATTATTCACAACGTATTCAGCAGGCCATTCTTCCAACGCCTGAAGAAATAAAACGTATTGTTCCTGAATCGTTTGTTTTGTTTTTCCCTCGGGATATCGTGAGTGGAGATTTTTACTGGTTCGCTGAGAAAGCAGGCGTAAAGTATATCGCCTGCGTTGATTGTACCGGCCATGGGGTTCCGGGCGCACTCATGAGCATGATCGGAAATACATTGCTTAACCAGATCATAATCGAAAAACACATTTCAAATCCCGGGGAGATTCTGAACAATTTGCACGTTGGTGTCCGCCATGCACTGAAACAGGATGCAGGTGGCGACACCCGCGATGGAATGGATCTTGCGTTGATTGTACTTGATGAAAATAATTCAACGCTGAAGTATGCAGGCGCAAATCGTGCATTGTGGATTGTGCGGAACAAAGAATTATCTGAAACGAAGGCCGATAAATTTCCTATTGCAGGAAGTCAGCAGGAAGAAGAACGTCGCTTTACTTCGCACACAATTCCGTTGGAGAAAGACGATGTGATTTATCTCACCACCGATGGATACGCCGATCAGTTCGGAGGAGCAAAAGGCAAGAAATTCATGGTGAAACAGCTTACGCGTACGTTGCTTGAAATTCATGCTAAGCCCATGCAGGAACAGCAACGCATTCTGGAGCAGCGCTTTTTCGCATGGAAGGCGGAACATGAGCAAGTCGATGACGTTTTGGTAATTGGAATCCGCGTTTAAAGCGATAACTTGGCATAACCCATGAACCGTTTCGTCAGTTGTCTTATTCTTTTAATTGCGTCCGCCGGTCTTCGTGCGCAAACAAAAGAAACGCGCTACATCGACAGCCTTAAAGCGTCGTTGAACAACAAGGAGCAACCCGATTCCAATCTCGCGAATACCTACAACCGACTTGCGGAAGCATATCGTTACGTCGACATTGATAAAAATCGCGAGTACGCACAGCTGGCAATTAAGTCATCGCGCACTCCGCTTTACTCTCACGGTCTGGCGATGGGTTACAACCTGCTCGCACAGAGTTATGAGAACCAGGGGCTGTTCGGCGAAGCAATTGTGTATTTCGATTCGTCGCTTTATGTTTCCCGCGCGGCGAACGATTCTTCACAGCAGGCGAAAGTGCTGCTGAATATTGCAAACGTTTACAACGCTACTGCAGATTACGGAACTTCCGCTGAATACATCATGAAGTCCATGGAAATTCAGGAAGCGTTGAACGATACGTTCGGCATTGCGGTCTGCCGGCTTACACTGGGCAATGTTCAATACGGTCAGAGCAATTACAAAGCGGCTGTAGTTAATTACATCACTGCATTGGAAATGAATCGTCGCAGCGAAAACAACAAGGTGTTCGAAGCATCGACGCTGGGCAACATCGGTGCGATAATGGTTGAGCAGGAACGGTATGATTCTGCGCTCTACTTCTTCAGGCAGGCCGAAGTTATTTTCCGGCAGATGAACGCCAATGCAAAAATAGCATCAACTATGAACAACGTTGGAAGCTGTCTCTTTCACCTCGGTCAGTTGGATAGTGCGTTGCATTATCTGTGGATTGCAAAAAGTATGAATGAAGAGCTTCAACGCCCGGGTCCGCTCGCGACGTCACTGATGGTGTTGGGAGACATCAACGACAGCCTCGGCAACCGTGATTCAGCATTCTATTATTATCGTCGCGCGTTTCACCTCAGTGCACAATACAATCTTAAAGCAGAACTGCTGAAGAGCTATAAATGCCTGGCTGACGAATTTGAAAAAGTCCACGCTTCAGATTCGGCATTATTCTACCTGAAAAAATATATTGAGTTGAATGAGCTCCTTCACGGCGAAGAACAAAACCGAAAAATGGACCAGATCAATCAGAATAAAATTATCCGCGACAAAGAACAGGACGCAGAACTGAACGAAGCGAAATCGGTAATTGCCCAGGAAGAACTACGTAATAAGGTGAGTATGCTTGCCGGCGGAGTAGCGGTACTGATTCTGCTTTCTTTCCTGCTCTTTACACGCTTTCGTTCGAAACAGCAGATCGCGAAAGTGCTGGAAAATAAGAACAGGGAAATCACGAATCAGAAAGACGAGATCACCGACAGCATTAATTACGCCCGGAGGATTCAGGATTCGATTCTTGCGCCGGTACATGCTATTAAGAAAGTAATCCCGGAAAGCTTCATTCTCTACATGCCCAAGGACGTAGTGAGTGGAGATTTCTATTGGGTGGAAGAAGAGAATGGTCAGCAGATTTTTGCAGCAGTTGATTGTACAGGCCACGGAGTTCCCGGAGCGCTGATGTCGGTTGTAGGATTTAACCTGTTGAATCGCGCTGTGAAAGAAATGCATTTGACAAAGCCTTCCGATATTCTTCGCGAGCTGGATTATGGCGTAAACAAATTGCTTCGTCAATCAGAATCTGGCGATACAGTAAAAGACGGGATGGATATTTCGCTTTGCAGCTACAATCCGGAAACGCGTTTGTTGCAATATGCAGGTGTGTTCAACCCGCTGTACATAGTGCGAAACGGTCAGATTTCGCAGGTGAAAGCCGACAAATCGCCAATTGGTGTAAATGTGGATGGCGTAGTTGATTTTTATACGAATCATGAAATCCCAATGTTACCGGGCGATATGATCTATCTCTTTTCCGATGGATACGCCGATCAGTTCGGCGGTCCACACGGCAAAAAGTACAAATACAAGAAAATGCGTGAGCTGATGATCGATATCAGTGCCAAGTCAGTAGAAGAGCAGGAAATTACTTTACGTGGGGATTTCAATTACTGGAAAGGTTCGCTGGAGCAGGTCGACGACGTTCTGATCATTGGAATGAGAATCCGCTGAGTTTTCGTTTGCGCATACCGCGTTCCTCATTCCTTCTTCCGTTAATCGGAGAGTTTCTACAACTTATCGGATTTCATTTTTTCGTGTTTTCGCTGGAGAGTTGCGTTTTCAGAGATGCACACAAGCATAGTGTACGTGTGAACTATATTTAAGTTTCACGCCTCCTCCGTAACCTTTTTTACAATCACAGCAGGAAATCAGTCAATCAGCGTTTTCTGTATTTGTTATGCATGCATAATTAATTATGAACAGGTGTTTGTTATATCAACACCTGTAACTGCATACGGTTATCCGCGTTGAACCACATAGTTCTTTGCTTCAAAATCCATTCCAGAAAAACTTCCGACGGAGTATCAGAGCTCCGGAAAACACACACTAATCAGGAAAGAGAGGGTCTTATGAAAAACGCGTACACGATTAACTGGAAATTAAAACTGCTGCTGATTGTTTGTTTCATTCAGCTATCAGGTGAAGCCTATGCTTCACATGCACAAGGTGGCGACCTCACCTATACCTGCCTGGGCAATAACCAATACCGGTTACGTCTTGCATTCTACCGCGACTGCGCCGGAGTAAATGCTCCCGCGAATGTTAACATCGATATTTCCTCAACTACCTGCGCACAAAATTTTACAACTACTCTTTATCCGGTTGCGGGCACAGGACAAGACGTAACACCAATCTGTCCTTCACTTACCACAGAATGTGCAGGTGGAACATATCCCGGAGTGGAGGAATGGATTTATGAAGGAAACATTATCCTTCCACAAGCCTGCACCGATTGGGTATTCAGTTTCACCCTCTGCTGCCGCAACGCTGCAATCAATACCATCAACAATCCCGGCGGACAAAACATTTACATCGAGACTACACTTAATAATGTAGTCGCTGTGTGCAACAACTCTCCTACTTTCTCTAATCGCCCCGTTCCCTTTATCTGCGCAGGACAGAGTTACTGTTTCAATCACGGAGCGCTCGATCCGGATGGAGACTCTCTCTCCTACTCACTCGTCGATCCACTTTCTGGTCCTGGAGTCCCTGTGACTTTCATGGCGCCATACAGTGCTGTGAATCCGCTTCCATCTTCTCCTGCAGTAACATTGAATCCTCTTACCGGCGATATCTGCATGAATCCAAGTCAGATAATCGTTGCAGTAATGGCCGTTCGCGTTGATGAGTGGAGAAACGGAGTTCTGATCGGATCCATTGTTCGCGACATCCAGGTACGCACTGTTATGTGCAACAACAACCTGCCATCCATTTCAGGAATCAACAACACGAATACATATAGTATTACCGGTTGCGCCGGAGCGCTGATCCAATTCAACATTTTTTCTAACGATGTTGATCCCGGACAAACATTAACTATGACATGGAACAATGGAATTGCCGGAGGAACCTTCAACACAACCGGAGGTCCGCTTCCAACAGGAAATTTTTCATGGATTCCGACTCAAGCTGATATCAGTACAACACCGTGGTGTTTCACTGTAACTGTCAGCGACGACGCTTGTCCATACGCAGGATCTCAAACCTATGCGTTCTGCATAACGGTAACTGGATTCAACGTAGGGGTAACGACAACAGCCACCAGCTGTGGTACATCAAACGGAACTGCAACTGCATTAGCTACCGGAGGTACCGGTCCGTATAATTTCAACTGGCAGCCTTCAGGAGGCAACAATGCCAACGCGAATGGGTTAACCGCGGGAACTTATACTGTGTATGTTACAGATGCTGCAGGATGTGCTACGAATGCGGTGGCTGTTGTTACTGCCGGTCCTGCAAATTCGAACATCACCGCAACCTTCAACAACATCAATTGCTTCGGAGGCACAGAAGACATTTTCTTAAATGTAAACGGTGGACAGCAACCCTATGCATACCAGTGGTCGAACAACGCAACAACTGCGAACCTCCTCGGAATTTCCGCAGGAACGTATAGTGTTCTTGTAACAACAGCAAGCGGATGTACAAACACAGCAACATACATAGTAACACAACCTGCATCAGCACTTGCTGCGACCAGCGGTGTGTTGAGCAATGTAACCTGTGCAGGTGGAACAAACGGATCCGCTAATGCAAATGCAAACGGCGGAACAGCTCCTTACAATTACAGCTGGAACTCTACACCTGCACAAACTAATCAGACCGCAACTGGTCTTACTTCCGGAAACTACAGCGTAATTATTTCTGATGCGAACGGTTGCACATCAACACAAACAGTGCTCATCACTGAACCGCCAGCGATCACCAGTTTTGCCAGTTCATCTGATGTTACCTGTTACGGAGGTTCCAATGGCTCTTCATCGATCAACGTTGGAGGTGGTGTTGGTCCATACACTATTTCATGGAATACAACTCCAACACAAACTGGTCCAAGCGCAATCAATTTGCAGTCAGGTGTTGTTACCGCAACAATCACCGATGCGAATGGTTGCACGTCTATTGCAACAGTAAACATTTCGCAACCACCGGCACTCAATGCAACAATGATCAACTGGACTTCTGTTTCGTGCAACGCAGGTAACAACGGTTCGGCTACTGTGCAGACTACCGGCGGAACAGCACCGTACACCTACAGCTGGAACACATTCCCATCGCAGAACAACGCGAACGCAACAAACATGCTTGCGGGAATGTTCACAGTAACAGTTACCGATGCAAATGGTTGCGCAACAATCAGCACGGTTACTATTACTGAGCCAACCCCGGTATTAGTAACAGTTTCTCAAGGCGACACCATCTGTCCTAACCAGCCCTTCAATGTTGCTGCCTACGGTGCTGGTGGATCAGGTACTTATACTTACAGCTGGTCACCGAATCTTGGGCCAGGAAATACGTACACTGTTTACGCGAGCACTGCAACAACATGGACCGTAACAGCAGTAGACGGAAATGGTTGCCTCAGCGCACCAATGACCATTGCTGCTGATGTTTTCCAATTCTCTCCTTCTGATCTGACCGTCGCTTCTACTCCATCGATCTGTGCAGGAGCGAGTGCAACTATCACAACAAATATTTCCGGCAATACCGGTCCGCTCACCTGGAACTGGAGCAACAATCTGAATGGTCCAGGTCCACACATTGTGTATCCGAACGCAACAACAACGTACAGCGTAAACGTGACTAACATCTGCAGTGTGGTAGTTCCTGCAAGCACACAGGTTACAGTTCATGCGCTTCCGGTTGTAGATGTACCATCACAGTTTGCAACAGGATGCGACAACATCAATCTCACATTCGCTGATACAGCTGCAGCAAATGCCGGATGTTTCTACTCGTGGGATTTCGGCGACAACTCCACCGGTACTGGCGCGAACACGAATCATGATTACGTAAGCGGAGGAACATACACTGTGTCCGTTACGGTTACAAGTCCGTTCGGATGTCAGGGTTCCAACAGTAACCAGGTGAGTCTGATTATTTACGAATCGCCACATGCAGATTTTGCAATCGCGAGTGATGTGCTCAGCATCATTGAACCGATGGCGATGTTCACGAATGAATGTTCGGGAAATACAATCGGTTGGATGTGGGATTTCGGAGATGCAACAACATCAACTGCTTCTTCTCCGAATCACACCTACACGCAACAAGGAACATATAACGTGCGACTCATTGCGGAATCGTTCGGCGGTTGCATGGATACTATAGTTCAGCCACTGGAAGTTGTACCGGAGTTCACTGTGTTCATTCCTGCAGCTTTCACTCCTAACGGAGACGGCATCAACGAGGTGTTCTTCGTGTACGGTGCAGAAATCACCACTTTCAACATGCAGATGTACGATCGGTGGGGCAACCTGATTTTCGAAAGTGATAATCTGTACGAAGGTTGGGATGGTCGCGCGAACGGAGGAGAAACAATCGCACAACAAGACGTTTACGTCTACAAAGTATTTATCAAAGACT
>CAYUTR010000250.1:0-7742 GCA_964447465.1 uncultured Chryseobacterium sp. | reverse complement strand
TGACGGAAAAGTGTAAATTGTATTGGCAAATTCCCCTACAATGAAAAAACATTTACTACACATTCTGTTTGCAGCATCACTCATCTCTACCTGCGGATTACACGCTCAGGATGGAACTGCATCAAACGCGCGACAGATTGATCCATCAGAAGTTCAGAACGGCAATGGCGTACTCGGAACTATTTTTGATACAACATTGTGTGGATTGAACTATACACAAGCAACTGTAAAGCTCGGTCAGCGTAACCAGATTCAGGGCGTAATTCAACCTGCAGCATTTCCGATTTCAGGTATGGCGAGTTGTAGCCCTGTTGTACGTGCATATTTCTGGTGTGTGACCGCCGGTACTGGAATTCCAATCACTGCGAACATCACCAATCCCGATGGTAACAGTGCATCTTTTCTGATGACAGTTGTCGGCCAGGTGGGCGATTTGTGCTGGGGCTCACAAGGAACTTATGTGTACCGGGCTGATGTGACTTCGATCATCAGTAACAACGGTAATTATGTGATCAGCGGTTTGCCAACTACGACCACTATTACAACTACCAATGATGATACTGACGGTGGAACGTTGTTGATCATGTATCAGGATCTTACTTCATCATTCACAGGAAGTATTCACCTGATGGACGGCGCTGTTGGAATCCTTGGAGGAAGTACTACGCAGAACATGACGGGTTTCAACTCCTGTGGTAATTCTACGAGCGGTTCCGCTTTCATGGGTCTTGCCGACCTTCAGATGGCAGGAGCAACTTATAACATGAACGGCAATGGCACTACCACATATCCAACGTACAACTGGTTAGATTTTGTCTCGCAATCAACGAGTGTAACCAATGGACAATCTACGGCGGCTTATTCTTTTCAATCCAATGGCGATTGTTATTGTCTTTTTCTCGCGGGATTGTACTGGCAAACATCCTGCATGACCTGTAATCCTTCTACCGCAGGATTGACAATCACTTCTTCATCCGTAACACCTGCCACGTGTGGTGCGAATGGCGCAGCGGCTGTAACTGTAACAGGAGGAAGTGGAAATTATGTGATCACATGGTCAACGAATCCAACGCAATTTGGATTGTCTGCAAATAATCTCGCAGGAGGCACATATGTTGTATCTGCTATCGATACAGTTGCCGGAATGTGTGGAAATATTACAATCACTATTCCATATACCGGCCCGGTTCTTACAACTTCTGCAACACCTGTCAATTGCACCACCACTGGCTCAGCATCTGTATCAGTAACCGGCGGCACTCCACCTTACACTTACTTGTGGAGTCCCACTGGTGGTACTGGTACTACCGAATCAAATCTCAACGCAGGAACTTACACGGTTGTGGTAACGGATAATAGTGGTTGTACAGTCACAGGTTATGCAACAGTCGGCAATTCATCTACACTCAGTGTATTGACCGGAGTTTCACCTGATAGTTGTCCTTCTCCATCGGGTTGGGCGTCGGCAAATGTAACTGGCGGAGTTCTGCCTTATTCTTTTCTCTGGTCGCCGGGCAATCAAACAACTGCAAGCATCAGTAATCAGCCGGCCGGAACATACACGTTCACGGTTACGGATGGATCAGGTTGTGTAATCAACACGATCGTCAACATTCCTGCTTACAACAATGGGATGCAGTTGAACTTAGCGAGTGTACCACCAATTGTATATTGCGGAGGTGGATTTATGTTATTCGCATCCGTGAACGTTAGCCCGGCAACCTATTCATGGCAGCCAACAACCTATCTCAACAATCCGAATATTGCGGCACCGATTTGTATTCCGTTTACCGGCATCACATATACTGTTACTGTAACCTCGCAATGCGGAACGGCCACCGATTCCGTAACAGTATCGCTTTCAGGAGTGAATCTCATGGATGAAGATATTTGTGTTGTTACTGTTGATACTGCAATCAATCGGAATGTGATTGTGTGGGAACACACTTCCTCGCCAACCTGGGCGCAATACAACATTTATCGCGAGACATCGAGTGCAGGTGTGTATGCATTGATCGGTACGCAACACGCGTCGGTGTTTACCACGTATACTGATATGACTTCAAATCCGATGAACAGCGCAGAACGTTATCGCATCAGTTATGTGGATAGTTGTGGATTTGAATCAGATACATCTGCGCATCATCGTTCATTGTTTCTGCAGGTGGGCCCGGCTCTTCCAACCGGTTATAATCTCGTGTGGACAGCGTACGAAGGATTGAATATCGCTACCTACAATATTTATCGCGGAGCGAGCGCAGGAAACCTCTTGCTTATTGCGCAGGTGCCGGGAACAACTTTTAATTATTCTGATCCGAATCCTCCAATGGGAACTTTGATTTACATGGTTGAAGCTGTTCATCCGAATGGAGGATGCAGTCCTTCCATGCGCCTCGCCGGACCCAATGTGCAATCAACACCTAATACTGCTTTGTCAAATCTGCAGGTGGCATTTGTTGGCGTCGATGAAAGTAATTTGATCGAGACTTCACTCACGATCGCACCGAATCCAGGAAACGGAATCTTCGTACTGAACTGCAACACTGCATCAGGTGAAGAAGTGAATGTAACAATCACAGATGCACTCGGTCGTACAGTTTACACGAGCAACGATGCAAATCAGGGTTCAACATTCCGAAAGGAAATCGATCTCTCAACACTCGCAGCAGGGGTGTATAACGTGCAGGTGAACAGCGGCTCGAACCTGGGCGTTACGAGAGTTGTTATCACGCAATAAAAATAGATTAGCTGATTTCTGATTTCCGATTAGCTGATTCAACACGCAGCTAACACCAAACACAATCGGCATATCGGAAATTGGCATATCGGCACATTATTTCCCGATGCCGAAGTGAACGACGGTAAGCAGAGAGTTTATTTGGTGTAAAAATGCATTTCCTCACAATACTTCCACGCACCCTCCGGCATAAAAAACTGCATATTTTTCTTTGCCTTGATCGCTTCACGAATCATCGTTGAGGAAATACTCATCTGCGGCGCATCAGTCATCACTACATTTTTATGCGTGGTAAATTCACCACCGGGAAATCCGGGACGAGGATAAACGTAAATCTTAAATCGCTCGAGAATGATTTCAAAGTTTTTCCATTTGCCCAACGATTCCAGATTATCAGAACCCATGATGAGTGCGAATTCATCTTTCGGATGTTTTTCTTCGAGATGAACAAGCGTGTTGATCGTGTACGATGGTTGCGGCAGACTGAATTCTATATTGCTCGCCTTGTATTTCGTGTTGTCGCCGATTGCAGCGCGAACGAGTGCGAGACGCTGAACGTCGGAAAGTAAAGTTGCTTTTTTCTTCAGCGGATTGTGCGGAGAAACAACAAACCACACACGTTCGAGATCGGTGAACTCCAGCATGTAATTCACCAGCACCATGTGTCCGGTGTGAATGGGATTAAACGACCCGAAGAAAAGTCCGATTTTCATTTCTTCACCACGGGTTCGAGGAATCGTTTCACCATTTCTTCTGCGCGAGCGAGTGCGAGGTCAAGATTATCGTTGACTAATACTGTATCGAAATGAACGGCGTCGTCGAGCTCACTTTTAGCTTTTGCAAGACGCATCCGGATTTTCGATTCAGGTTCGGTGTTGCGCAACCGAAGACGGTGTTCCAGTGCCTGCATGTTGGGCGGCATCACAAAAACGGAAAGCGCACGCTCACCGAATTTTTTCGCGAGATTGATTCCGCCTTTCACATCCACATCAAAAATTACATGATGACCTTTTCTCCAGATGCGTTCCACTTCAGCATTCAGCGTTCCATACATCTGTCCGGGATAAACTTCTTCCCATTCTACGAATTCGTTGTTTGCAACGCGCTTGCGGAATTCATCCTCCGAAAGAAAATAGTAATCGGAGCCGTGCGACTCATCGCCACGAAGAGGGCGCGAGGTAGCAGACACCGAAAATTCAAGCTGAGGAAACGTTTTGAGAAGATGGTGGACAATCGTAGTCTTTCCGGCACCAGATGGGGCTGAGAAGATCACGAGTTTGCCGTTGTCCATACGCCAAAGATATGAATCCAAAGTGTATTGAGGATGAACCTTTGGCGGATCGGAGATGGGAGATCGGAGACGGGAGGCAGAACACGGAAAATTCAGATGTTATCCGTTTTCAAACGTTTGCTACCGACTAGTGCCAAATATTTGTCTTTGTTTTGCGATTCACTTTTAAATTTAACCTATATGAAAGACGATCATTTCAATTTTGAAGACCTGAAGGTCTACCAGAAATCACTTGAATTTATGGATTTCGTTTATGAAATCACATTGCCGTTTCCAATGGAAGAAAGATTCAATCTTACTAGCCAATTCAGGAGGGCGGCCCTTTCCATTTCGCTTAATATTTCTGAAGGAACGGGGGCGAGCAACAAGCAAAACCTGCATTACTTGGACATCGCAGCAAGAACTACCAAGGAGTGTGTCGTTTGCACAACAGCTTCTTTTCGACGTAAATACATCAACGAAGAACAACAGGCGCAGCTCCGCAGTAAATTGGTAGAAATCAAGAAAATGATAAGTGGACTTTCCAACTACCTTCGGAAGAATTGAGTTGAGTAGCGGCGGGAACTTCTCGCCGCTATTTTTTTACACCGCTGACCACTCCCGTCTCCGATCTCCCAACTCCGATCTTTTACAGCACGTTCAGCAATTGCTCCTTAATCTTCTCCAACTCATCCTTCATCTCCACCACATACTTCTGGATTTCTGCGTCATTCGCTTTCGAGCCAATTGTATTGATCTCGCGCCCGATTTCCTGAGCAATGAATCCAAGTTTTCTTCCGCTCGAAGGTTCTTTCATTGTATCAAGAAAATACTTGCAATGTGTTTGCAGGCGCAATTTTTCTTCGGTGATGTCGAGCTTCTCTACGTAGTAAATCAGTTCCTGCTCGAAACGGTTTTTGTCGGTGTGCTCGGCCGGAATATTCTCAGCGAGGTATTTGTTCAATCGCTCGCGCACCGCTGCAATTCTTTGCGGATCGCGATCTGTAACTTCTTTCAGTTTTGTCTGAACCATTCCGATACGTTGGGTGAATTCATTCGCAAGCACTTTTCCTTCATCATCACGGAATTTCTGGAAAGCTTCAATGGCCTCGTTCACTGTTTTCATTACCGCTACCCATTCACTTTCATCGGGAACGACTTTGTCCTGCTTGAGAACATCAGGCATGCGAAGTACCAGTGCGATCGGATCTGCTGCGCATTCTCCTGTTTCTTCCGCGAGTTTCTGTATCTCGTTGTAATATTCTTTTGCAAGTGTATGATTGATCACGTTGCTGCTTCCTTCGCCGGTCGATTCTGCGAACAATGTAAAATCAATTTTTCCCCGCTCGAGTGATCGCGAAATCAATCCGCGCATTTCGTGTTCTTTATCGCGGTACTGAGATGCTACACGAAAATTGAGGTCGAGTTGACGACTGTTCAGTGAACGAATTTCAATCGTCACTTTTTTATTGGGCAACTCGCAAACTGCTTTGCCAAAACCGGTCATTGATTTCATGAAGTAAAGTTAGTAAACCACGGGTTGCTTTTACCACATTGGTTTACGCAGGTCCGTTGTTTTCCAAAAGGCGCAGCAAGATTTACCACATAGATTATTGCACATCTGTTGTTTTCTAAAGGCGCAGCAAGCTGCTTGCCGCATAGGGCACATAGGGACGTACTAAACCCAAATGAAAACAACGTACGTCCCTATGTGACCTATGTGCTGGTTTCGCTTTTCGCGAAACCACTTAGAAAACAAAGGGCATCATAATTTTCTATGTGGTAAAAAATAGAGTTGTCAGAGCGACAAACTGTAATTCCACGTAAGTAAACTACGGAATCGTCTTCCGTGTAGTATTCCGACTCGCCAGAAAAACACCAGCGAAAATGCACAAACCGAGTACCACTTTCGTCCACGTAAGTTCATCTTTCCCGAGGTAAAGTGCAATCGCAGCAGCGAAAAGTGGTTGAGTATAGATATAAGCACTCACCACCGTCGGACTCAATATTTTCAGTGAGAAAACATTCAAGAGGTACGCGATGAATGTTACGCCGATCACCACAAACGAAATATCAAACCATGTTTTGCCGGTGAACGTAGCCCATTCTGCATCCATCATTCCGGTCCAACCGAGCGGAACAAGAATCGGAAGTCCGAAAAGAAAAACCCACTTGAGAACTGTTACGGTATTGTATTTCATCATGAGTGGTTTCACAAACACCAGGAATGTTCCCCACGAAAGTGCGTTGATGAAAATGAAAAGATCGCCGAGTGCGTTGTCGTCTTTTCCATTGCTGAGAGAACTGGAAAGAATAAGTAATCCAGCACCAAGGAGTCCCAGCAATACTCCTGTAACGCGCGTCGCAGTAAGTTTTTCTTTCAGCACAAGTCCGCCTATGATCAGAACGATGAGCGGAGACGTAATCATGATGATCGCGCCACTGATGGGTGAAGTCAACGCCATTCCCTTGATGAAAAGCGACTGATTAATCGAAACACCGAACAGAGATAGTATCGCGATTTTTTTCAGATCGGCTTTTTCGATTTTTTCGTTAATGAAAAGTCCGGTGAGCCAAAGCAACGGTGTTGCCCCCAACACGCGTATCGCGACAAATCCTGCAGGAGAAATAAATTCCGGTGTTACTTCCTTGATGATGGAAAACCCCGCCGCGTAGATGATCATTGAGCTGAGCAGCGTAAGATGGGCGAGGAGTGTGCGATTCACGACGCAAAGATAACCGCGGCGGCGCAGCGACGCGGCGACGCAGCGCTTCTTTTTGGTCATTTTCTGAAAGATTTGCATTGATATCTGGCATCGCATTATAATAAATCATGAAGATCGATCAAAACGCTGCGTCGCCGCGTCGTTGCGGTAAGCGCCGCAGGCACATGAAGATTGTTTTGTGCCTCACGTTTCTCTACATTTGAGTATGATCACGAAACTACTCTACACAATCGCCTTTGTTCTTGTTGCAACCATTGGGTTCTCTCAGCCATTTACCGGAAAACCACTATACGACATCGCAGTAAAGCGCGCCGGAGTTTACGTTGGAACAATCACAGTAGAACTTTTTCCTGCGATTGCACCCAATCACGTGCACAACTTCGACAGTCTGGTGAGCACACAGTTTTTCGACAGCACTGCATTTCACCGCGTGATTCCCGGATTCATGATTCAGGGCGGCGATCCGAATTCAAGAAGCGGACCGATCGCAACCTGGGGACAAGGTCAGCCGTGGCAGCCTACTGTTGATGCTGAGTTTTCCGTTGCGCTCCATAAACGTGGCATTCTCTCTGCTGCGCGCGATACAGATACCAATAGCGCGAACTCGCAGTTTTTTATCTGCGTGGCAACTGCTTCGTGGCTGAACGGAACATATTCGGTGTATGGACGCACTGTAGCGGGAATGAACATTGTTGATACAGTTGTGAGTGAGCCGCGTGATGCAAACGATAATCCCTTGCTGAAAATGGAAATGTTTATGATATATGTCGGATCCAACGATACTCTCGCGAGATCTCCCGTTCACAATTTACCTGCGAATTATTCTTCCAGCAATTCAACATCACGCGTAATCAGCTGGCAGGCATTAAGCGACGGAATGATTTATAACCTCCAGGTTTCAACCGACTCCACATTTGCGACGACGCATGCGAATGTGAATGTCGCCAGCACAGCAAAAATGGTTACAGGCTTGACACTCGGACAAACGTATTACTGGCGCGTGCGTAGT
>CAYUTR010000249.1:0-7753 GCA_964447465.1 uncultured Chryseobacterium sp. | reverse complement strand
TTCTGAGATATCAGCAATTCCTGCTCCCCAGGGATTCTTGAGAGTTGCGATATCAGCTCCCGGAATGATTGGATTTGCAAAAGATTGAACATCCTGAGCAAATAGTGCAGTAAAACCAGCCAGCGCCAGCAGTGTAATCAGCGATTTTTTCATTTGTAAAATTTGAAGTCACAAGGTAAAGGTTATCTCCGGTTTTGTACTTGCAAATTCAGGCAATATTCAATGGGATTTTGACCAAACCACATACTCCTTAGAGCCACTGAAGGCGCCTTGGCCACAGATGCGCAGATTACGCAGATTTCTCAGATTAAAAATTGAGCAAAACAAAAAACAATTTGCGTCATCTGCGAAATCTGCGAATCTGTGGCCAAGGACGGCAGAGCCGGCCAAAAACCGCTTCCTATTTAGTAATTTCACATCGTGGAAGAGAAAGAACCAACCATCGCTGAACAGTTCGAGCGCGTTACTGCAAAAGTTCCGTGGTACGGCAAGCAGTACATGGCCACGAAAGTGTTTATTCTTCTCGCGATCATCACTGCAATTACGTGCCTTGTCGTTGTGAAAATGAATCGGGCAACCGAATTCGAGTTGCTTACAGAAACGGTTTGGTGTGCTGATACGATCATTGTCGACGGAAAATACCGCTTACAACCTAACAGTCTTGGCATCAAAAACGATTTTACGCGCGGACGTGTAGAGTCATTTCAACTATTCGGCAACGGTAAGGCAATTTTACCAGGATTCAATACCGAACCTGTGCATGCAAAATGGAGAACGGAGCAGATCTACATCGAGATTTACGATGCCGACACATTCGGGAATGTTTACAACAATGTTTATGAATACTTTCTCACGCCGGGATTCCTGAAACTGGTGAGTGAAGATGTGATGATCAGCGGATCGAAAGACGGATCGTACTGATCACTCTAACGGCTCATTGTATATAGTGCAGCTGTAAGCAGCGCCGCAACGACTAGCGCAATTGCAATGACCATAATCTTGATGTTTCTCCTGTGACGATCAATCACTTGATTTCTCTGCTGCTCACGCATGCGCATTGCTTTACCGTAATCGTTTTTCCACTGATTTACTGTAGTTTCTGCTTTCTCCTTCTGAAAATCAGAGAAACGCTGTTTTGCATTCTCGCCCTGGTGACGCGGAGGTTTGTTGTACCCGAACCGATCATCGTGTTTTAATCGTTCGACCGGATCGATTAGTGTTGCAAGTGCTGCTGAAAGTTTTCCGAATTGTTGCGCTGCATCCGGGGAAGGATTTTTATCAGGGTGAAATTCCTTGGCGAGATCACGATATGCTTTACGGATTGCCTTCTCATCTGAATCTGAGGAAATATTCAGGAGCCGGTAGCAATCCTCATTAATCATTTCTTGTGTACTTCAGGATGAAATAGAGCGGAAGGAAACTGAAAAAGACAACGAGTCCCCACACCATTGACCATAGACTGTCATAAATGATACTGACTGTTACACACGCATAAGCGAGCATGAAGAATACCGGTGCTACCGGAAACAACTTCATCTTGTACGGCTTAAGTTCCTCTCCCGTATTTCTCGCGCGAAGTATGAAAAGAGTTGATGCAGCTGCTACTAATCCGAGTGAATCGAGGAAGATTACGTAATTCACGATACGATCAAATGCTTTTGCGTAGTACAATATTACCAGGCAGAGCACAGTGAATACTGTCAGCGCTATTACAGGAACGTTGTATTGTGCAGACACACGTCCGAATAGGGAAGGAAGAACTTTATCCTGGCTCATTGCAAGAATCACACGAGGATTCGACATCAATCCAACGTTGACGTACGCAAGCACAGCGAAAAAGAACACAACCGTGAATACTTTCTGTCCGCCATCACCAAGGACTCTTCCTGCCAGCGTGCTTGCAATGTTTTCCGAATGCCGAAGGTTTTCAAACCCGATCGTGTTAACGTACACGTAATTGATCAGCATGTACAACACAGTAACGATGATCATTCCAAGAATGATTCCACGCGGCATTACTTTCGGAGCATTTTCAATTTCACTGCCGAAATTGATGGTTTGCTGGTAACCGCCGTACGTAAATGAAATCGGAATCAGGCAAAGTCCCAATGAAATCAGTATCTGACTCCACGAAAATGAATGCTCAGGAGCGACGCTAGCTGCTGAGGATGGAAATTCCTGTGCGGGAAAGAAAATAGCCAGGCACAGCAGCAACACGATTCCTATTTTGAACATCGTGAGTACGTTTTGCGTCGTCGCACTGATTTTCAGTCCCAAAAGATTGAGTCCGAAAAACAAAATTATTTCAGTAGCAGCAATGGAAATCCGAATAGTTTCCCGGTTTGGATCTGCCGGCGACATGAAAATGCTGCTGATATATTCTGCACCAATCAGCGCAACGCCTGCTACTGAAGCAGCATTCGATACGAGAATAGTACAGTTCAGCATGAACGCGAATGACGGATGATAGCAATGCGAGAAAATCCGATAGTAACCGCCACTTACTGGTAATCGCGAACCAATTTCAGCAAACGTGAGTGCTCCGCATAAAGCAATGAGTCCGCCAATCAACCATGCAGCGTAAAACACCGTCTCATTTACCGCGGTGGCAGCAACCATCACCGGCGTCCGGAAAATTCCCATCCCGATCACGAGTGAGATCACGATCATGGTTAGATCGAAGGGGCCGAGCTTGCGGGATTGCATGCTACAATATAGGAAATAGGGACGGGGAATGCGGGACGCGGGATATGGCTAAGTGACGAATGAACTCAAGGTTAATATTGCACCGCCAGATGCAAAGAAATACTTACCGGATAACTCATGCCTTGTACCGCATACCTCATCCCGCATCCCTCGTTCCCCTACCGTATCTTTGATATGGAATCAGGATTTCCTGTGCGTCCTATTCAAAACCGCTGTATGAAACGATTATTTACCCTGCTGTTAATCACCTTCGGAAGCCTGCTTACAGCGCAGCCTGTCCTGAGCGTAGCCGAAGGGGAATTGCCGTTGCTGATCATGGGTCGGATTACATCCGCTCAGGATTCAACACCTATCGATGGAGTGGTGGTGAGCTGCAAATCACCCGCACGTTATTCGCATTCGAATTCAAACGGGAGATACGCGCTTCTCCTGGAAAGAAAATCCGGATTGGTGATAGAATTTCGGCACACATCATTCGACTCGCGAAAGATTACGATTACCGGAGCAATACTGAATGCAAATCCGGGGGATACAATCCGTATTGACCTTGTCATGGTGCCACAACTCATTCAGCTTACAGAGGTGCCAATTACTGCCGGACCTGAAACTGTTTTCGGCAACTGGAAATTCTTCGTGGAAGATTTCATGTTCGTCGATAACGACAGAATGGTGCTGCTCACGTTCGAGAAGTCGCTCAAAGAATCGAAAGTATTACTCGTCGATAATGATCAAAAGATTCTCAGCAGTTTCGATGTTCCCGGTGAAGCGAAAGAACTCTATCTCGATTTTCAGGGCAACATCAATGTGATGTGTGTCGATTCTGCATTCCGCGTTAGAATTGTTCCGCCGTCTGAAATTATTCTGCTCGCATTGCCCTACCAGGATTTCTGCAATATGATCATGCCGTGTATCGATACTTGCGGCGGACAAATTCTCTTCTCGAATTACATTGAGCAATATCCTGCATTTTCCTATTTCGCGTACAATCCGGTGGACACGTCTATCCGTAAGCTGCGACAAGTGGTAGACGGTCCACTTTTGGATTCTTACAACTGGGAATTTGATTTTCTCAAACCGAAAGACCGGTTGTATGCGCGCAAAATGGAAATGTACACCGGTATCGACAAGCGCGTGATCGCTGCAACCATGACGGGTTTCCCGAATTCGATTTTCTACACGCCTCTGTATGCGCCCATGTTCGTGAAGAACGACACGGTGTGCGTATTCGATCATTATTCCGACACACTTTTTCTGTACAACAAGAAAATGCAGCTCATCGGCGCCAATAAAATCGACTACCATCATCCGAAAAACTGGAAAGAGTGGGATCGTCAGTTGCATCAGGATGAAATCACTGGTGAAATTTACGCCCGTTTCGAAAAAGGCGGGATGTACACGCTCAAAAAAATTGACATTGCCACCGGAAAAATCATCGGCGAATACAAAATCGAAAATCCCTGGGTAAAGCACATCCGCATCCGCAATGGAGACGTGTACTACATCTATCGCCCGAAAGAGTCCATTCAGACGAAGTATCTGTACCGGGAACATTTACAGCTATCATGAGAAAGCGTTTATTCGTTTTGACGTGCTTTGCATCAGCTTTAGTTAGTGCACGTGATTTCTCCAAGAATTATTTTGTCGGAACTCAGTGGTTCTGTAACAATGCGGACAGCGCATTTTATCGTAGCGATACCCTGAAATTTGTGAAGTACTCCAATAGGGAAGTACCGGAATGGTCCGATGACAAATTCGCAGAATCAGAATCCAGCTATTTAGGGCACGGTGATTTTGCAGTTGTTCATTTTCTGCGATTCGGGGACCTTGAATTCAGCAAGAGATGGAATAACTACATGACTAGTGTTCATTCAGAAAAGCACAGATGGATTTTTGATCGGAAAACATCCGAAGTCACGCTTTTCCGGGATTCGATTGCTCTATCAAAGTTCCGACCGCTCCGTGAACACTCGGTGAAGGTTGCTTCCGGTTATGCTATTGGTCCGGATTCCTTATCAACTGTTGAACTGACCTGCGTTCGGATAAAGTGAATTAAGCACTGCAAAATCCGGATTTATCCGGTTTTTCCATCCTTTCCGCGTACCATTTTCACACCTCTTCTTCGTAACTTCACGTTATGAAAAAACTCCTCATTTTCCCCGTAATCGCTCTCGTAGCGATGTCTTTCGTAGCAATCGAAATCAAACCGATTGATCTTGGCGTTGCCATTCCAATGGGCGACCGCAAAATGGAAAATGTTTCCGACGGAAAATGGGTAAGTATCAACGATTCCAAAAAGACAAACGGTGTGCTCGTGATATTCTCCTGTAACACTTGTCCGTACGTCATCGCAATGGAATCACGTATCGTCAATACTCAGATGCAGGCTCAACGCATGCAGATCGGTGTAGTGATGATCAACTCCAACGAAGACAAACGCGCTTCTGATGATTCAAAAGACGCAATGAAGAAATACGCAAGCGATCAGAGATTTGTCGCTCCTTACCTTGTAGATTCATTGTCCGAACTGGCAGATGCTTTCGGCGCAACACGAACTCCTGAGTGTTTCCTTTTCGATAAGGACGGCAAACTTGTTTATCGCGGATCAATTGATGATTCTCCGAAAGACGAAGCAGCGGTAAAACAACACTATCTGTTGGATGCAATGACAGCAGTATCAAAAGGAAATGCAGTTGCAGTTGGTACTACGGTTTCTTCGGGTTGCTCGATCAAGCGCAAGCAGATTTCGTCGACAAAATAAAATTTCTTATCCGCTGAACATGAAATTGAAATTCTACACTATAGCTTTTGCTATTTGCCTTCTTGCGTCTATTGGTGTACGCGCACAACAGTGGCAGCCGCACACAAATGATTCAAATCTCACGGGTATTTTCGGACTGCGGCCGGTTTTGCGAATGGGTGCTGATTTCTATGCATACAACAGAAATACCTGGTACAGAATACCGAACATTTCGCAACCGTGGATTGAGACAACACAGTTAGGCATCTCACCTGGACAGCAGAAGTATGTTCGCGCTTTCGTAATCAGCAATACAATCTTTTGTTACACAGAAAGTAATGAGTGGCTATATAGCACCGACAGTACGAATAGCTGGAATATTTATGTGCCTGGTGGATTTCCTGCACTCTCTGGTTTTGTAAACATTGAGTTTTTTAATCTCGGTCAGAAGCGGCTGGCGTGGTGGGGCAATACAGTTTATACTACGAATGACGGATTTAACTGGACTTCTTCTGGGATCACTTCAGATGTAGTTCAGGTAATTGAAGACACTTTGCTGAGAGTAAGAACCGCACCGAACTACACAATTTACGATACTGCTTTTACTGCCCTGAATACAGTTCCCAACTTCGGGTATATGGGTGGAGGCAATCGTTATTTGTATTCTTTTTCTCCTGGATGTATCGTGCCACCTAATTGCTGGGATTCTATCCATCGAGTAGATATTACTAGTCCTTCTCCTGTAGTAATGCCACATGGCGAAATGGTTTACGATTCTGTGTTTGAAGATTGTCTGCCAATAGTTTATTATGTGGTTGATAGTATGCACTTGATGATTGGAAATCACCTTTCTCCAATCGGAACTTCTGTTCAGATGTACTACCAATCATTAGATAATGGTGTAACATGGAATCTGAGAACAGACCTTAAGTGGATAGGATACGGTTGGGAAATTGGAATGCTTGGTGACGACACGCTGTATGCCTTCGATAACTTTGCGTTCAATTACAGGTATTCTGTAGATGAAGGAGCAACCTGGCAACTGTTCCCGAATCAGGTTTTAGGTCTTGATTACAGTCAGATTTCCTATTCAGTAACCGGAGACACCATGCTGTGGTACAGACACACAGATGGTGGAGGTTATGCTTATGCAGAAACAATTTTCAAAAGTCATGATGCGGGATTGTCATGGTCGCGTGCGGATAATGGTTTGGCCACACTTCCTTCAGCAAGCGATTCAACAGTCACAACCTATAGTCGTTCCTCACCGGTGTACCGTTGCGGAAATCAGTATATGGTTTGGCAGGAAGACATCGGCCGTATGTACAGATCAAATGACGGTGGAACGTCGTGGCAACAAAGTACAATTCCTCCGGGAAGCGTAATGGTTCTTTGTGGTAGCGATGACAATGAATTCTTCCTCGACGGTTGGTATTCAAGTGTAGACGTTGATCACTTCAATCGAACATCTGACGGTGGACAGACATGGAGTCCGATGCAGGTTCCTCGCGGAGATTCAATCAATGGTTGCAACTACAACAATCACGTCATTCAAGGAATTCACGATACACTCATCTGCAAGTTTGACCAATACAATAATCCGGTCTACGGTCCAGGAATGTATGTGCGACGTGTGTTCATTTCTACCGATGATGGAATTAACTGGAACGAAATAACTCCGCCTGCACTGTTTACAAATCTTACACGTATTCCCGATGCATCCATTTTGTGGGGCCCTATTGTATTGGCTTACGCAAATCGTGCCGATCAATTCATGATGGTAACGCGTTGGGTCGACTCTACCGATAACGGCTCTTATTGGGATCCACTCATTTATCAGGATTCATTGTATTGGTTCGACGGAGCATCATGGACCGTCATTCAGCACTCCGGACTCCCGACTGACATTGACATTCAGTCGCTGATGTATGACGGTACAGATTTTTATCTGGGTTCGAATTACGGCGTGTACATGAGTTCAGATACTGGACTTACATGGGGATTGAGTTCACGCTTATCTGGTCCTGGGTATTCACCTCAATCAAATGCTGGTTTTACAGGACGTTTGACATTGTACTACCTGAATAAATTCAGCACGCACTTTCTAACTGCAACTGATGGAAACGGAATCTGGCGCTACGATTTGCTATGGCTGAACGACAACACCACAGTTGAAACACCGGCAGGCGATAATTCACTTTCAGTTTATCCTGTTCCAGTGACCGAAGATCAGAACGTGTACTGGTCGCTCACCGAATCTGCAGACAACGTAATCGTAGAAGTGAAAGATATTCGCGGCGCTGTAATTTC
>CAYUTR010000248.1:4724-7773 GCA_964447465.1 uncultured Chryseobacterium sp. | reverse complement strand
GGGCAATACGCTCCACGCCAACCCGTCGGACTTCAGCTGTACTGAAGGTCTTCACATGGTGTTTCTTAATCAATCCGGTCTCTTCCGGTTCCACATCGCGTACACTTATATACACCAGATCCCGGTAGTTAATCTTGGGAACTATGCCTCCGATCTCCTTCAATTGCTTCCAATGTTCTACCGTTTCCTTATCCGGACGGTTCATCTTGTTGGCCTGATTGTCTTCTCCGAGTGAGGCAGCCAAGGGCATTCCGTGTAGGTTGCCTGAGGGAGTAGTCCATGGTGAATGCAGGTCCGCATGCGCATCAATCCATATCACCCCAAGACGTGCCTTTGGGTAAGCCATGCGTATTCCGGCGATGGTACCTCCAGCAGAAGAGTGATCACCCGCCAACACAATTGGAAATCCATTCGCTTTGAGGGTTTTCTGTACTTCTGCACCTATCCGTTCATACAAGGTGATCAATCCACGGATTCGCTTTGCATAAGGACTTCCCGCTGGTTCGTAAAGCAGCTGATTCTCCGTTTTCACCTCAACCGACTCAATCTGGTTAAAAACCGGAGATCCGTAATCCAGGGCGGCTATCTTGATAGCATCAACACCCAAGCTGGCTCCACGTGTTCCCGCGCCTAATTCGGACTTGACTTCAATGAATTTAATCTTCTTATTGGCCATAAATCAAGGCGCTTTTGTGTCAATATTTAATCGGAGTGAGTTACCTTTGCACCCCTTACCCTAAAGTAAGTCACTTACATGTCGAACATGCACCAAGGTCGTACTGAAAATACGTACCAAAACCTTATCGAACAAACCTTCAATTTCCCGCAGGAAGGCTTTCATGTGACTGATAACGAACTGTATTTCAATGATATTGCTCTGAAAGACATTATCAAGAAATACGGAACTCCGCTAAAGATCACGTACCTGCCCAAAATCGGCGAACAAATCCAGAAAGCTAAGCGACTTTTCAATGTTGCTATGGCTAAAGTGGACTACAAAGGTAGCTATACTTACTGTTATTGCACCAAGAGCTCCCACTTCTCCTTCGTAATGGAGGAAGTACTGAAGAACGATTGCCATCTGGAGACCTCATCCGCATACGATATTCACATCATCAAGGAGCTTGCAAAGAAGGGTCTGATGGACAAGAACAAGTTCATTGTATGCAATGGTTATAAGCGTAAACCTTACCAGTCGCTCGTGACGGAACTGGCCAATGATGGGTATAATATCCTCCCGGTTATTGATCACAAGACCGAAATCGACTATTATGCGAAGCATCTGAAAGCGCCGATGATGAAAATCGGCATCCGCATTGCATCTGAAGAAGAGCCGAATTTCCAGTTCTACACGTCACGATTAGGTATCCGTCACAGTGAAATCGCGCAGTATTACAAAGACAAAATTGAGTCGAATCCGAAGTTTGAACTGAAGATGCTTCACTTCTTCATTAATACGGGCATCAAAGACACGATTTATTACTGGACCGAACTCGCGAAATGCCTGAAAGTCTATTTGGAACTGAAGCGCATTTGCCCAACGCTCGATTCACTGAATATAGGTGGTGGAATGCCAATCAAAACATCGCTTGGATTCGAATACGATTACGAATACATGATCGAAGAAATCATTTCTCAGATCAAAAATTTCTGCGAGAATCATGAGATTCAGGAGCCAAATATTTTCACTGAATTCGGTTCATTCACCGTGTCGGAAAGCGGAGCAGCATTGTACTCAATTGCCGACATGAAACTGCAGAACGATCGCGAGCTGTGGTACATGATTGACTCGTCGTTCATCACCACTTTGCCCGACACCTGGGGCATCAACCAGCGCTTCATTCTATTGGCAATCAATCACTGGGACAAGGAATATCAGCCTGTCAACTTGGGTGGAATGACTTGCGATTCAATGGACTATTACAACACAGAAGCACACGCGAACAACGTGTACCTGCCGAAGATTTCTCCCAACGAAAAAGAGCCGCTTTACATCGGATTCTTCCACACAGGTGCGTATCAGGAATCGCTCGGCGGATACGGCGGAATTCAGCATTGTCTGGTTCCCGCTCCGAAACACGTAATCATCGATCGCGATGAAGATGGTGAAATCTCGACGCGACTTTTTGCGAAAGAGCAGAGCTACAAGTCGATGTTAAAAACACTGGGCTACTAAAAAAATGTGTCGATATGCCTATGTGCCGATTAATTCATTGATTAATTGGTACATAAAATCGGCACATCGGCATATTGGCATATCGGCACATTGACTTGGCATATCGGTACATTGGCACATTGGTTTTTATCGTTATCTTGGCGCAACTTATCGCAAACAGACAACCCTTTATCGCACGCCTCCTGTGAAGTTCATGAAGACTTCTTTTGTCCGCACTTTTCTGTTCTGCGTTTCTGCAATTCTGATCAACAGTTGTTCAGAGGGTATTTTCACTCAGCACCTGAAAGAAGGAATTATCGAGTACAAAGCAGAGCCGGTTAACGCGAAGGAGTCGATGGCAATGTGGGCGCCTGACAACATGGAAGTCAAGTTCAAAGACAACCTCTGGACGGCAAATCTTGAAGCAGGAATGGGTGCAATGCGGATGGATTTTATCTCCGACCCGAACAAAAAGCAATTCATCAGTCTCGTTAGCTTCCTCGGAAAATTCTACAGCATCATGGAAGGAACTGAGCTGGATACCACCAACAAGTACCTGCCTGATTATGATGTGGCATATCCCGGAGAGAAAAAGCTGATTGCAGGCTACGATTGCGAGAAAGCAGTTTTGAATTTCAAAGATGGTTCACCATCCATAGAGGTTTGGTTCACTAAAGACATCGCGATTACCGACCCGAATTGGGCGAATTGTTATTACAAAATCGATGGTGTCCTGATGGATTACAACCTCCGCAAATTCGGTCTGGAATTGCACTTCACAGCCACCAGTGTTTCGGAAGCGCAAATTGATCCTTCTGTCTTCGAAATTCCTGCTGATTACAAGCAGAAGCCGAATTCAGAGCTGGAAACCATGATGAGTGGCTTCTTCTAGCC
>CAYUTR010000248.1:0-4624 GCA_964447465.1 uncultured Chryseobacterium sp. | reverse complement strand
ACAATAACACCCCTCATAACTTTGTTAGGTTAGCATAGCTATACCAAATGGCAGAGAAAGAGGAAAAGAAGGTCAACCAGATTCGCAATCAGTTGAAAGATGCGCCCCCGAAAAAGGAGCCCATTGTTGAGAAGCTCGCGCGCGCGAAAAAGAAGGTGATTGAGGAGGAAGAAGAAGAGGAGGAAGATTTCGAACCTGTTCTCAAAACCAATAAACCGCGCAATACAACCACCGCGGAGAAAGAACCGAAGAAGGAACCGAAAAAGAAAAAACAGAGTTTTCTCGATCGCATTCGTACCGATGAAAAGCTACACAAAGTAGCCGGCACGTTTCTCGTGTTTATTGTTACGCCCTATCTCGCTGTAGCTTTTATTTCCTACTTCTTCACGTGGCAGACTGACCAGGACAAAGTAATGGGTCCTGCAGGTGTTCTGCTTTTCGGTGATGTTGGTGTATCCAACATGCTCGGAAAATTCGGCGCGTTGATATCGCACATCTTCATTCACAATTGGTTTGGTGTAACGTCTTTCTGGTTTCCGTTGCTTGCGGTTACTGCCGGATTACGCCTGATGACGGGCACAGCAGTTCTTCCTCTCGGGAAAATATTCCGCTTCGGATTATTCTTCACCGTATTCGGTTCGATTTTGTTGGGCTACGCATTCCGCAACAACTGGTTTTTCCCTGGAGGTGTTTTCGGATTTGAAATCAGCGATTGGCTGAATCATGTGGTGGGCACAATCGGAACGGGTCTGCTGCTTTTCTCCGTGATCATTGGATTCCTAATTGTGGTTTTCAATATCAACTTCAACTTCTTTACGAAGGCGCCGGTAGACGCTGAAGCAGTTACAGAACCTGAAGTTGAGGTTGAAGTGAATGCCAATACGCGCAACACACTTCTCGACATTGAAGAAGATCCCGAAGAAGAAACGATTTCCGAACCCATACCGCTCAATCCCACAGTTTCTGATCTGGAAGACGAAGAAACCCAGGACGAGGAAGAAGAATCAGAAGAAGAGGAAATCGTTCCTGTTGTCCCTGTTGCCGCCGATCTCTCAACCGACGATGGCGTGCAATTCACCGTTGAGAAAACGCAAGAGACAATTCTTGGCGACGACGATGTGAATCGCAAAGCGAATGAACTCGTTGCTGAATTCGGAGAGTACGATCCTACGCTTGATCTTTCAGGATATCAGTTCCCGACAATTGAATTGCTCGACACATACAACACTACCGGCGAACCTGGGGTGAATGCGGAAGAACTTAACTTGAACAAGAATCGAATTGTAGAAACGCTCGGTAATTATGGAATTGCTATTGACAAAATCAAAGCGACGATCGGACCAACGGTTACGCTTTACGAAATTATTCCTGCTGCCGGTGTTCGTATTTCCAAAATCAAAAACCTGGAAGACGATATCGCACTGAGTTTGTCTGCACTTGGAATTCGTATCATCGCTCCTATTCCTGGAAAAGGAACAATCGGTATTGAAGTTCCGAACCAGAATCCGGAAATGGTTCCGATGCGCACATTGATTGCTTCTGAGAAATTTCAGAAGTCGCCAATGGATTTACCGGTTGCTCTTGGAAAAACAATCAGCAACGAAATCTTCATCGCCGATCTTGCCAAGATGCCTCACTTGCTCATGGCCGGTGCAACCGGTCAGGGTAAATCAGTCGGACTGAATGCAATTCTCGTTTCTCTGCTCTACAAAAAACATCCGTCGCAGATCAAGTTTGTACTTGTCGATCCGAAGAAGGTAGAATTGACTTTGTTCAACAAAATCGAGCGCCACTTCCTTGCGAAGCTTCCGGATTCTGCGGAAGCAATCATCACCGATACAAAGAAGGTCGTACACACATTGAGTTCTCTTTGTACCGAAATGGATACGCGTTACGATTTACTGAAAGATGCGCAAGTCCGCAACCTTAAAGAGTACAACGCGAAATTCGTAAGCCGAAAACTGAATCCGGAAAACGGTCACCGCTTTCTGCCTTACATCGTTCTTGTTGTCGACGAGTTCGCCGATCTTATCATGACTGCGGGCAAAGAAGTTGAAGCACCAATCGCGCGACTTGCACAACTTGCACGCGCAATAGGAATTCACCTCATTATTGCAACGCAGCGTCCTTCGGTGAATATCATTACCGGTACAATCAAAGCGAATTTCCCTTCGAGAATTGCATTCCGCGTAACCTCGAAAATTGATTCACGCACCATTCTCGATTCAGGTGGCGCAGAACAATTGATCGGTCGCGGTGATATGCTCTACTCTACCGGAAATGATCTGATTCGCTTGCAGTGCGCTTTCGTTGATACTCCTGAAGTAGAAAAGATCACCGACTTCATCGGATCGCAGCGCGCATATCCAAGCGCATATCTTCTTCCTGAATTTATTGATGAAGCAGCAGAAGGTCGCGCAGAAATGGACGATAGCGATCGCGATTCACTGTTCGAAGACGCAGCGAGAATTATTGTGCAGCATCAGCAAGGTTCGGCTTCATTGTTGCAACGTAAGCTGAAGCTTGGATACAATCGGGCTGGTCGTATTGTTGATCAACTTGAAGCCGCAGGAATCATCGGACCTTTCGAAGGCAGCAAAGCGCGGGAAGTTCTGATCAAGGATCAGATGAGCCTGGAGGAACGCCTTTCTTCAGGCAGTAAGAAGAATGATATAATCTGAGGAAATCACTGTTTTTCAGTGTGTTCAGGGCAAAAATTGTTAACAAAGCAACATTCCACGTTCACACGTGTTAATTTTGGAACGCTTTTTGGAATTCTCTTAAAAAAACACAGAATCAAATACATGAAAACTCATTCAATTCTCTCAGGACTCGCGTTTGCAGCAATGGTTGCCCTACCTACTGCTTCATTTGCACAGGTTGCCAAAACAGGTCCTGATTACGATCCGAAGGCTAAGACTATTCTTGATGGCGTAAGTGCTACTGCGAAAGCATATACTTCAATCACCGCGACCTTCACGATATCAACTGAGAAACCGGGCGGAGTGAAGGAAACCAAAAATGGTACTGTAATTCTTAAAGGGAACATGTACAAGATCACTCTGGAAAATAAAAATTCCAAAGGCGCTATCTGTAAGGAAGAATATTACAATGACGGTACAACTATGTGGGTTTACAATGCTTGTGATAAAGAATGCACAGTTGACGACGCACCGGATCCTGCCAAGAAGAAAAATGAAAACACGATTTCTCCAACGGAAATCTTTACGTTTCATGAAAAAGGATTCAAGTACAAATTCATGAAAGAAGAAACGCAAACCAGTGGGAAAGTTGTTCAGTTGATTGATCTCTACCCGGAACAGGCCGACAAAAAACCTTATCACACAGTGAAGCTAACTATTGATAAGGTGAAGAAACAGATCATGAGCATTGTGCTGATGAACAAAGACGGATCGAAAACCACTTACACGATCAATACTTTCGTATCGAATACAGCTTACACAGATTCAACTTTTAAGTTTGATCAGGCAGCTCATCCCGGAGTTTCAATCATCGACATGCGTACTAATGATGATGAATAAGACGGACGAAATTAGAATTCAATGACAATCATAAAACTCCGGGCAACACCCGGAGTTTTGCGTGTGTAATGGTGTCCATGGTTTGTCCGGTCAACCCACCCAATTCCGAGGTCGACGAATGCAACATTTTTCCGGATAAAACGTATCAATGGACACATAAATTTAGTGTTATTAAAAAGTGAGCTAATTGTTTGATAATCTTGACTTTTCGTCGCATATTGGTACAAGCAAACAACACATTTCTATGATTCAAAATCCAGCTAAACTAATTGCTATTGCATTTATTGCAGTGGCAACATTGTCGGGTTATGCATTCCGTTCATCAAAAAACGTGAATGTTTCCGGAGTTAACAATGCAGTGGCGGTCGCCTCCTTCGAAGAAGTGATTGTAGAGATTCCTAAACTCAATGAAAAGAATCAACAATCGATCGCACAGTCATTTGTTGCGAATCCCGGAGTTGAATTCAGAGGATATTGCAAAACATTCAATCTGCTCATGTTCGTAGTAGATCGCAGCCTTCAGGTCAACAATAATTTTGTTGACATTACCATGCATCACGAAGGATTGACATTCAACATTAAACAGGATGTAACCATCGAACGGATGATTGGTGAATGCGGCATGGAAACAAATACTGAAGAGAACCCGGAATAATTACACCCCACAATATTTTTTGCTATGAAAAGAATAGCTACAATCATTGGTTTAAGTTTATTTCCGCTGATCGGGTTTTCACAGATTACTGTGCTGAACCCAGCTGGCGATGGTGGTTTTGAGACAGGCGGTACATTCGCACTGAACAATTGGACGGTAGCCAATGCCGCCAGTAATCAGTGGCAGGTTGGAGCAGCCACCGTAAATGCCGGAGCCCGCGCCGCATATGTCAGTAATGATGGTGGTGCAACTAACGGTTATAATGCCGGCCAGTTTCGTGTAAGTCACATCTATCGCGACATTGTTTTCCCTGCAGGTAATCCAACAATTACATTAAGCTTCAATTGGAAGTGCGTTGGAGAGACGGCAAACTTTGACTGGCTCCGCGCATACATTGTTCCAACTTCTACGACTCCGGTAGGCGGAG
>CAYUTR010000247.1:0-7848 GCA_964447465.1 uncultured Chryseobacterium sp. | reverse complement strand
GGATTTATTGTTTCTCCGGCATCCATTGCCAAAGGAATGAACAAGGCGCTGAACAATAATGACAATGCGTACTACAAACTTCCTGAGAATGATTCAGATCTCATCGCGGTAACGGATCAGCTTCGCGAATTTGCACGTGGAAAAGAAGAAATCCGTAAGTTGATTACAAAGGATGGACTACAAGCGCGTCTCACCGGAAAAATGCCCGATGTAGGAAGTAAAATTTTTCGGGAACGTACTGCTGCGCTGAATAATTTTACAGCGAAAGAGCCTGCAATGCAATCCGTAAATATTCAGGTAACCGGAGCAGCGTTAATGTTCGACAAGAACAACCAATACCTTGTCGACAACACCATCCAGGGATTGTTCCTGTCGATTCTTGTAGTGGCGCTCATCAGTGCAATTGTTCACAGGAACTGGAGAATGATGCTCATCGCGGTTATTCCCAATCTCATTCCCATTGTAATCATCGGCGGAATTATGGGTTACTGCGGAATTGAAATGAAGTCTGCTACTTCAATCATCTTCTCGATTGCATTTGGAATAGCGACGGACGACACCATACATTTTCTCGCGCGCTTAAGACTGGAAATGAAAGCCGGGAAACGTGTGATTTATTCTGTGAAGAATGCGTTTCTCTCCACCGGTAAAGCTGTAATTGTAACGTCGTTGATTCTTTGCGGAGGATTCTTCTCGCTGATCACATCCGGATTCGAAAGCACATTCTATTTCGGATTGTTGGTGAGCATTACGCTGTTTGTGGCGGTCCTTACAGACTTACTTCTGTTTCCGTTGTTAGTGGTCTGGTTGATCAAGGATAAGCCGGTAAAGGCCTAATTAAAAGCCCGGCAATTGTGAGTTACCGGGCTATTAATATTTAGAAATAATTCCAGGTTTCAGCGGAAGACCACGCGTGTAACGGACTTTACGCCAAACTCATTCACCGCCTCACCAAAATAAACACCGGGCAATTGTTTGCGGATAACAGCCTGTTGTGAACCTGCTGATGTAAAAAGCGTCTCCACCACGCGACCGGAAATATCGCGCACGGTAATTGTATGCGTTTGCCCACCGCTTGCACTAAGATCCAGCGTCACATTTGCATCAGAAGGATTCGGGAATGCACGCATCGACATCAGCGGATAATTTTCTCCAATACCATTCGGAACGATCGTTGCACTCTTGTACAACACATTTCCCGAGGCCATATCCGTGAATACCACATGAAACATTCCGTCGGAATAAGCTACATGCGGGTTCTGCTGCATCCCAGCTGTTGAAGTGTTGAGCAGAACCGCATTGTCCACAAGGCCGGCTGCGCCTGTTAATGACCAGGAATAATACGTATTCAGGTTCGTACCATCGAGTTGCTGCCACACAACCATCATCGTGTCACCATTACCTGCAACGAACGGATAATTCTGATCGGCAGTGGATGAAATATTCGATGCAAGCTCCATGGTAAAACCTTCCATTTGCGAACTGATGCTGAACGTGCTGATGTAAATACGGTTGTTACCGCCCGCGCCACTCATGTACATTGTGTACAAACTATCGCCCGACAGATGTGGTGATGGTCCGGAGGACGGACACGAACTAAGCATCCAGTCGGAATCATCTACATCGATGCCGGTTGGAAATGTTGTTCCACTGTTAGTGGAGATACCTGCCCACATATCGCGGCGGTTGTTATCATTTCTACGCCATGCCGCCGCCTGATTTGTTCCGTCAGTGGTGAGATAACCTGGACAACAATCGCATACGTATGAACCGCCTACACCGCTCGCATCAACAGGCATCGGAAAGGTTTGTCCGCCATCTGTTGAATTTGAAACCACATACGTTGCACTGTTCCAGCTCATGTCGAACGACATAAACATCACAGCAGGATTTCCTGCATCTGTAACTGCAATAGAAGGAAAGCGTGTATAGGGCCCGTTCATTCCATCAACACGAACAGTATCCGACCAAGTAACGCCACCATCGGATGATTTCTTAACGTAAATGTTGTTCATCATTTCAGGCTCGCGCTTGAACACTACGTAAACAGTGTTACCATTCGAACCTACATCGTGCCCCTGCCATGTCATAACAGTAGGGTCAACATTGGTAGGAGTGAGCGCCATCGCCATTCCGAAACCAGCGCCGTTACCGCGTGCGTAATACAATGGTTCGGTGGACATGCCTCCGCCCCATACGACCAATGGAATATTCGCAGTTGTTGTCGCAACGCGCGGACGCACATTACCGTACATGCTGCCCATGGCAACAGTTACTTCGTTGGTCCAGTTGAGTGTTTGAGAAAATGAAGCCAGTGAACACAATGATGCGGTTAACAGGAGTAGATTTCTTTTCATGTAGGAGTCGGTTTTGTACGCCTAAATATAATCCAACTTTAGTTATGGCAACTATAAAACCCATCGGTTTACCACCACACAACCACGCTTGTTAAACATAAGTATCTGTCATTCCGACACATTCGATACATGAAAGCTACTTATTCAATCCCAACGCCCTGGTATTTCCTCATTTGAGTAATTAAATACGCAGCAATCCATGGATGTTAAACGCAGGCTACTGTATGTCATGGACTACGCGCACGGCACGATTTGCGTGACATAATCAGGAAAATGCGTCCATGAAAACACAACTATGTATCCTCATATTTACCTTGGCAGGCAGTTCATTGGTACTGGCGCAGCATCACGAAAGTGAACCAGACAGTACAATGATGACACACATCTACTCACGCAACCTTCCCATGAGCCGGAATGGCTCCGGAACGGGATGGCTCCCTGATGCTTCACCCATGTACGGTTACATGCATCATCATCCCCACTGGATGTTCATGTTGCATGGAAATCTATTTCTACGATACAATCATCAGGACATAACGAATAAAGGTTCGCGTGGAGGTGCAAAATGGGATGCACCGAACTGGATCATGCTTATGGGTCAACGTCCGACCGGATCAAAAGGACTATTTCACTTCAGCACTATGCTGTCGTTGGACGCCGCCGTAATGGGTGGAAGTGGTTATCCGTTATTGTTCCAGACGGGTGAAACGTGGAAAGGAAAGCCATTAGTTGATCGGCAACATCCACACGATCTGTTTTCAGAATTGGGAATTGGATACTCACATTCATTCACAAAAGATCTCGATGTGTTCACTTACATTGGCTATCCGGGTGAACCGGCAACCGGACCTGTGGCTTTCATGCATCGCCCTTCTGCTTTATCCAATCCAGATGCACCACTTTCACATCATTGGAGTGATGCCACCCACATTACGTTCGGTGTTGCAACTCTTGGAGTGCGTTACGGCAAGTTCAAATTAGACGGCTCATCATTTACAGGTCGCGAACCCGACGAAAAACGTTTCAATTTTGATAAACCACGATTCGATTCATGGAGCGGAAGGTTGTCATTTAATCCGAATGAACACTGGGCACTACAAATTTCAAAAGCATTTATTCATAGCCCTGAAGCATTGCATCCTGAAGAAGACATTGATCGCACTACCGCATCTGTTGTCTACGGTACAAAGTGGCAAAAACACAACATGCTTAACGCGACTGTTGTTTGGGGACAGAATGCAACTGAAGAACTCAATGAGAATGCCTTCCTCATTGAAGGTGCAATTACACTACACCGAACTACGTTCTACACCCGATATGAATGGTTACAAAAATCTGCTAAAGAATTAGCCTTAGAACAGGAAGGATTCGGGCCGAACTCAATTTTCCCAATTCAGGCATTTACTTTAGGAACAAGCTTCGACCTTATTCATTCTCACACGTTCGGATTGTTTGCAATTGGTGGACATGTTACAGTTTTTCAAGCTGATCCAAGGCTTGACGAATTGTACGGACGCAATCCATTATCGGTTGAGGTATTCATGCGCATATATCCACCACTCATGAATGCGGGAATGAAAATGTAAGATGCTCAATCATGGAGAAACAACATACTCATAAACCGCGAACCACTATCGCATCCTCCTCGTCACAACAGGCATTTCTTTTCTGTGTATGTACACGTTGATGTATTCGATGGTGGATGTGTGGTCGAATGTGTTTATGAACTTCAATCAATTTTACATGACAATGGTGATGACTGTGCTGCAAATTCTTTTCGACCATCGTTAATACAACTTGTTCAACATGCTTCGCAAGTTACCACGCAAGCTAAGCAAGCGTCAATACATTTTTGTTTGTCCATCTGAAGAGATATTATTAGTGAAAGAAGTTTCACAATTCGTAAGAACATGACATAATCGTGCCTAAGGGATGTGCAGAACCATAAGATGCTGCGGCGTTTCAACACATGCAAACGTCTTCAAGCTATGTATTGAAGCCTCGTTCTTCAGCTTCGGCATTCAACAGCAGATGACGAACGTGAATGAACGTGGTGCAATAGACGGGAACTGATTGACCGTGAATCGGCAAGTTGCGGTACACTATCCCAACATTTGAAGTGCGATCAAAGTTGTTTAGAACCGCATTAATCTGGTTGCCACAACTAAATAGTAATTGAACGCTACAAGAAAGCGTGGTTATGATTGTAACTCCCGTGGTTCACACGTTTGGAAAGAGGGCATTTGAATAATATGTGGCACGAAAAAACAAACACGGTGACCGTTAAATAGAACTCACTGACTGTAGCCCGATTGCATTTAACAAGATGGCTCGTCAATGTGTCTTAATTCATTGAAAATCAGATTAAATATATAAATCCAGAATGCCCGAAACTTCGTAAATTTGCAATGCTAAACACATCAAGAATTATGAAAAACACTCTACTCGGAATTATCGCGCTTGCACTTGGTTCATTAACCATGAACGCGCAAACAACTGCAATGCAATTTGCCGGACAAGATTGCAACAGCAACAACGTTGATCTGTTTGCTGACCTCAACGCAGGAAAATGCGTAGTTCTGTTCTACTATATGCCAAACTGCGGATCATGTCCGCCGCCAGCATCACGTATTCAGGCGATGGCTAATAACGTAATGGATACTTATCCGGGAATGGTGAAAGGTTATTCTTTTCCGTATCAGAATACAACAACTTGTGCCTACTCCTCATCGTGGGTGACGAACAACAACCTGAATTTTTACGCGCCAATGGATAGCGGTGCTGCACAAGTAGCTTACTACGGCGGTTTCGGTATGCCGACTGTTGTGCTCGTAGGTGGACTTGATCACCGCGTAATGTTTGTTACACAGAGTTTCATGACAAGCGACACAACCATTATGCGCGATTCAATCCTGAATTTCCTTAGCGCTGTTAGTGTAAACAATCTTCCTGCCGCGATTTCTTCAGTGAATACATATCCTAATCCGGCGAACAGTTCAATAACAGCTGAAGTGAATCTTACAAAGTCATCCGCAGTAAGCATGCAGATTGTGAATGTGCTTGGTGAAGTAGTTGAAACTGTCTATAACAGTGAAACACCAGCGGGTACACTTCGCAAGGAAATTTCTACTGCTACATACGCAGAGGGAAATTACTTTCTGCGTATTACTTCAGATGGAGAAGTCACTAATCAAAGCTTTACAGTAGTTCATTAATTGGTTTTTACTTGCACACCAGTCGTGCCGCTAGAATTGTGCCGCTCACAATTCTTAGCGGCACTTCAATTAACGACAAATATGAGCACACGCTGTTTACTTCTTTTGACCCTGTTTACTGTGCAATTTGTACATGCGCAGAATCCCTTGTTCATTCCGGATACACTCAACGGAACGAATTTCAATCTGACTGTGCAGAACGGAACGACACAGTTCTTCCCGCCATCAAGCACACCGACTTACGGAATCAATGGACCAATTTTGTCTCCGACGCTATTCGTGAACAAGTGGGATTGGGTAACATTGAACGTAAACAATACGCTCACGGGCAACGGTAACTCGACTACCATGCATTGGCACGGATTGCATTTGCCAGCGATGGACGATGGAGGTCCGCATCAGTTGATCCTGCAGAATACAACCTGGAGTCCGTCGTTTCAGATTCTGAACAATGCCGGAACATTTTGGTATCATCCGCATGGTGAAGGGAAAACAGAACTGCACGTATCCAAAGGGTTGGCGGGCCTGATTATCATCCGCGACAGCGCTGAACGAGCCTTGAATTTGCCACGTACCTATGGCGTTGATGATTTCCCATTGATCGTTCAAACGAAAAGTTTCGACATACTGAATCAGATTGCTATAGCAACTGCATATGACACTGTTCCAATGGTGAATGCGACGATCGACCCTTACGTAACCATGCCGGCACAAGTAGTACGCCTGCGTTTGCTTGATGGCGCATCAGATCGTAGCTTCATGTTTGGATTTTCGAACAACATGACGTTCTACCAGATTGGTACCGATGGTGGTTTAATTGACACAGCCCTTGCAATGAATCGCCTTCGTTTATCGAATGGAGAACGCGCTGAAGTATTGATTGATCTTTCCGGAATGCAAGGCGACACAGTGTACCTGATGAGCTACGGTTCAGAATTGCCTAACGGAATTATGGGCGCCGATTCGGTAGGCGATGCGATGAACCAGGTTCCGGATTACTACAACAATTATCTGAATGGAGCTGACTTCAATTTGCTGATGATTATTGTGGGCGCACAAACAGCGAATCCTGTAACCACAATACCTACAGCGCTTGTTCCGGTTCCTCAAATCAACATTGCATCCGCAACAGTAAATCGCACAATTGTGTTTGATACGCTCGCAGAGCCATTCACACAACCGAATCTGGCAGAAGGTCCATTTGCAATGGATCGCGAATTCTTCGACATGGATTCCATCAATCAGGTGGTGTATCTCAATGACACAGAGATGTGGACGTTGATTAATCTTACTCAAGTCTCACACCCGTTTCATATCCACGACATTCAATTTCAGATTGTAGATATTAATGGAGGTCCTGTTCCAGTTAATCAGCAAGGATGGAAAGATGTAGTGTTAGTTCCTGCGGGAGATACTGTACGTTTCATCACAACCTTCTCCGACTTTGCAGATGATTCCGTTCCGTTCATGTATCACTGTCATTTATTGCACCATGAAGATGAGGGAATGATGGGGTCGTTTATTGTAATTGACACGCTGACGTCAATTGGTGATGTTCAATCAATAAATGCCATCGAAGTTGCTGTGTTTCCAAATCCTGCAGCTACCACGGCCAACATTTCTGTGGTATCAAACCAGAACTCAGCTATCACGATTCAATTAATTGATGGTATGGGAAGAGAAATCCGAGATGTATTTAGCGGTTATATGAACAGTGGTGAGAATATTTATTCTTTAAATACCAGCGATGTGGCCAATGGAATTTATTTCGTTGTTGTCAGTGATGGAAACAGAACATATCATTCCAGAATTTCAATTATTCACTAGCGTTCCAAAGCTCACTATGAAGTTGAATCATTTGTAAAAAAAGGTGTTAGTTCAGCATCAGTAACGGGCAAAGTGTACATGCGGACTTCAATAGGAATATTATTTTTAGGTGTTTTGGTTTTAGGGTTGCCTTCAGCTGACGACAACCCTAAAAAAATTATTCCGGTTGATGTTAAAACATTAGACGGGAAAGTTGTAAATACATCTGAGTTTTCCAATGACACAAATCCGATCCTTCTGGTATTCTGGATATCATTTCACAAGAATCCAACATTGGAATTAGAAGCGATTGCAGAAAACTATGACGCATGGCATAAAGAAACGGGCGTAAAGGTTATTGCTATTGCAGAAGATGATTCCCGGACTTCTGCGAATGTCGGACCAAAAGTCAGTGCGCGGGAATGGCCATTTGAATTCTATCTTGATCCAACGCAAGAATTTAAACGGGT
>CAYUTR010000246.1:0-7855 GCA_964447465.1 uncultured Chryseobacterium sp. | reverse complement strand
ACGTACTGTTTTTGCCCGCGATGCACATGCCATACAGCACGCCGTGAAGAACGGATACACGGTCGTAATCATTTCTGCTGCTAAAGATGAACTCCTGCGTACACGTTACCTGCGCTTGGGTATGCAGGAAGTTTATCTCGCATCCACCGACAAGGAAGTGACGTTAAAAGAGTTTGCAGCGGTTTACCAGCTCGAATATGACAGCATTCTGTACATGGGCGATGATGTGCCCGATTACAACGCAATGAAGCTGGCCGGCATTGCAGCTTGTCCGCATGATGCTGCTTCCGAGATACGTGAGATCTGTTCCTACGTGTCATCTTACAATGGCGGTGAAGGATGCGTGAGGGATGTGATCTCGCAGGTGATGCGGCTTCACGACAAATGGTGAGCGTTGAGTAAGCTCAACGCAATGTGCTAATCTGATTGGATATGGAAACATCGTAAAACTTGTCCGTGGGCTGAAGCCCACGGTTATCATTACTCGTTTCGGAGGAAAATATCAGGCTGCTTCGCAGCCTGCACTTTCTCTTTTAGTCCGAGACAATGATAACCGTGGGGTTTACCCCCCGGACTTCCTGTTTAGCAGATTAACCCATTACCACATTAGCAAATTCCTTATTTTTACTTCGTGTACGATTTCTTAAAGCTGATCCGTTTCCCTAATCTATTAATCCTCGCTTTCACGCAGTATGTGATTCGCTGGTGCATGCTTTCGCCGTTTCTTGCTGCAAGACGATATGAACTGAACAATTTCTTTCAGCTCAAATTCCAGATCACTGAACTTGATTTTTTCCTTCTTGTACTGAGCACTGTCCTTATCGCTGCAGCCGGTTACATCATCAACGATTACTTCGATGTACGTATTGACGAAGTAAACCGTCCATCAACGAATGTTGTCGGAAAGAAAGTCAAGCGACGCGTTGCAATGGCCACACACATGACGTTCAACATCGTGGGAGTGCTCATGGGCTTGTGGATTTCCTGGAAGTACGACGTATTCCGCGCGGGATCCTTCCTTTTCATTGCAGCTCCTGCCCTGCTCTGGTTCTACAGCACTAATCTGAAACGACAGTTCCTCATTGGCAATGTCATCATCGCGTTGCTAAGCGGACTGATTCCTCTCGTTGGAGTGATCTATGAACTGATGACAATCGCGAGAAGTCTCAAGGAAGCGCAACTCAGTGATGAACTCATCATGCGTATCAATCTGCTGATACCGGCATTCTTCGCAATTGCATACAGCTTGTTTGCATTCATGGTGACGCTCATCCGCGAAATCGTCAAGGACATTGAAGATTACGAAGGTGATATGGAATATGGATGCAAGACTTTACCGATTGTGATGGGAATCTCTCGCGCAAAGTCTGTTGTCATCGGACTATCCGGTGTGTTGCTTTTCGGATTGTGCTACGTTCTTTATAAATGGAACGAAGTCAACGAAATTCAGCTTGCAGATAATGAGACCGGAAGTTACCCGTTCTATTTCTTCGTGTACGTTGTGATCATGCTCATCCTTCCGATCGGCTGGATGATGTTCAGAATTTACAAAGCGAATTCGAAGAAAGACTGGCGTTTCCTCAGCGGCCTGCTGAAGTACATTATGGTTGCAGGAGTGAGTTTCCTCTTCCTCTACGCGCACGAAATTCACTCGGCCATTGCAAGTCAGTAAGTGATGGAACACCGTCGCATCATTCTTGCTTCCAAATCTCCACGCAGGCAGTTTCTTCTTCGTGAAATCGGAATTCAATTTGATCTGATCACGAAAGATGTGAACGAAGATTTTCCCGATCATCTGTTTGCTGAAGAAATTCCGCTGTACCTCTGTAGGAAAAAAGCTGCGGCATTCGAAAGTGAACTTTCCGCCACAGACATCGTAATCACTGCAGATACAATTGTGTGGATCAACGATCACGTTCTGAACAAACCTGCCGATGCTGATGAAGCGTCGCGCATGTTGCTGGAGCTTTCCGGGAACAAACACGAAGTATACACGGGGGTTTGTATCAAATCGGCAATGAAAGAAATTTCATTCGGTGTACGCAGTGATGTTTATTTCCGTGAGCTGAATTTTTCGGAAATACAGAATTACATCGCGCAATGCAATCCACTCGACAAAGCAGGATCTTACGGAGCACAGGAATGTCTGCAGGAAGGATTTAATCCTTGTTCACCGGAAGAAATTGCTTTTCTGAAATCAATCGGCAAAGAAAGTCTGGTGCAGAAATCTATCGTTTCGAAAGAAGAATCGAAATTTCACTGCGTCGAGAAGATCGAAGGATCGTATTTTAATGTGATGGGATTGCCTATTGTTGAATTACACCGGGAGTTACATTCCTTCTAACTACCGCTAAATATTTGCCGCAGATTACGCTGATGACGCAGATTAAAAAGAAAAATAAATTTTGAAGTTTGTTATAGTTAAAACAATTTGTGTGTGTCGGATCCATCAAATTCCTTATACACCAACCGCACGTCAAATTATTTTAGCACCCAACGCATTATTTCTATCTGCGTAATCTGCGAATCTGTGGCAAAGGCCGGCTTGCCGGCCATCAAAAAGCCACCAATTATTCGTCCGTCCTTCTTCGCGGTTCTTCAGCTGGAGTAGAATCAGGGGTAGCATTCGGATCGTAATCCTGCACCGCCGTGCTCGGTTTCTCGTCGTTGATAAATTCAAAATTCGCGACAATTCCATAGCGCGGTTTCAACCAGATCATCCTGCCTTCTTTCCGTTCATTCTTGTACGTGCAATATTGAACTGTGTCTCCCGAAGCCTGCACAAGTGCAACACAACCATCGGGTTTTCCGATCGGACAATACATGAATGTTGTCCATGCCATTCGATCATCCGGAGTTTTTGATTTGCCGAGATAAACCGTGTACTCTCCTTCACCTGTTTTTTCAAGCTCTCCCATATCCTGGAGCTTCTTGATGTAGCACACACCGCCAAGATCTTTGTAGAGCGTGACGTACTTATTCAGGATGATGGTGTCGGCTGATGTGCGCGCGAGTTTAGCCGGATCGCAATTGCTTTTCGCGGGTTTCTTTTTTTTCTTCTTTTTCTTTTTGTCTTTCTTCTTTTTCTTCTTCATCAAAGAAGAAACCGCACCGGAAGTTTCGGCAAACGAAGATGTGATCACGGATGTTGTCATCCCGATCAGCAGCAAAAGGAGAAAAAGGACCGTTCTTCTCATTAGTACAATTTACGGAATAACGTTGGATGGTGCTCAGTGCTCGGTGCTCAGTTTTTCAAAAAAGGAACACTAAAACAGGAATGATGATCTAATTGGGATTATTTAACTGTGATAAACTGTTGGAGAACCGAGCACTGAGAACAGAGCACTGAGCACTATCCTCGAACTTTATCGAGAATATCACTCACCATCTGCGCATCATCCGCCGAAATAATCGCACTCACGCCGTTCTCATTCGCTTCAAGTTTGGAGTCAAGCTCATTGAGAATATCCAATCCTTTCTGAGTAATGCGTATCTCCATCTGGCGGCGATCACTTGGACAAGTTTTGCGGTCGACCAACTTCTTGAGAACGAGTTTGTCGATGAGTCGGGATGCATTGGAACTTTTATCCAGCATACGTTCCTGGATCAATCCTACTGAAGATGGTTTATTCTGTTGTCCACGTAAAATGCGGAGCACATTGTATTGCTGAACCGTGAGCTTATAAGGCTTGAGTGTGCGTGTTGTCTGCACTGCAAACCACGATGAGGTGAAATATACGTTCAGCAGCATTTTCTGGAATGGGCTGCTGAAATTCTTCTGCTTGATCTCGTCTTCGAGTTTCACACAGTAAATATAACAACTCGCGTCATTTGGCAAAGTCTGATTAGCGTCATAAACAGAATCTGGCTGTCTGCCCTTCGACTACGCTCAGGACAAGCTCGCTCTACACGGAGGCGCGGCGAAACGGAGCCCTTTGTTTGCTAAATAACCCCACGAGAAACGGAGGATCGCTAAAGCGATCTCTGCATTTATCGATTAATACACAACAAGTGATCCTTTTGGATTTGAATCGCGGAGCGATTTCCGTGCCGCGTGGGCTTCGCCAACAACGCATTTCTCCGTTTCGCCGTGCCTCCGTGTAGAGCCCGCGCAGCGTTCGCCACTACCTCGGTTGGAAGAAATTCAGATCCACCAATTCTCGCAGCAGATACCGCTTCCCATTCCGCTCCGCAGTCACAAAAGCATCCGTCTGTCCTGCAGCAATAATCCGCTGACGATAAGCCTCCGCTTCTGCAAGCGTCTCGAACTTGCCCATCGTGAATCGTGTGATTCCATCATCCAGAACTGTTCGATCGATCGGACCAATTGCCGACAAGAAACTGAAACGATAATTATTCGGGAAGTTGTACGCTGCAACCTGCACGCGGAAATACATTCCGTCTGCTTTTGCATTTCCGAACTTCCCAAGAATAGAAGCATAATCTGATGGATCAACCGGCTTAACGACTTTCGCAGTGTCTTCTGGTACAACTACTGGTGGAATCACAGGATCTGTAACAACAACAGGTACAATTACAGGGACTGAATCTTTCTTCATCGAATCAGCTTTCATGCGTGCGAGGTAAGACGGACTGAAGAAAGCAAAGTTGCGAATGATGCGCGTCATGTTATCAGCTGATGGTGCGTCGACTTTTGCAGTCTTGCGTTCAGAGCCCATCATTTCACAAGTGATGGTGTACGCTCTTCCCACAGGAAGATTCACGAGATATTTCCCACTTTCTGAATTCGATTCGAGGTAGAAGTTGCGCAATTGTCCCATGTCGTCTTTCACAACGATAACAGATTTCATAGGAACACTATCCAACGTTACAACACCTGCGATCTGGCAGATCTTTGGCGTCTTCACGCGCAAATCTCCATTGATGAGATAAATATCCTGCTGACCTAATCCACCAGCGGCTCCGGAAGAATAATATCCGTGTTTACCGTCGAGACCAAGCACGAAGTATTTATCATCGCCGGGAGTGTTTACAGGGTAACCTAGATTCTGCGCTTCACCTGGTTCCGACCACATACTATCGCGTGGAGTAAGTTCCGTCTGGAAAATATCGTAACCACCCATGCTGTTGTGGCCTTCAGAACTGTACATGAGAATCAATCCGTTCGGATGCAGGAAACATGCGTCTTCATTTTCAGGTGTGTTCACCTTCGGACCCATGTTCTTGACGTTGCCCCATTTTCCGTCAGGCATAAGCACAGCCATCCAGATATCACGACCACCGTAACCACCTGGACGTTCACTCACAAAATACATTGTGCGCATGTCGGCAGAAAAAGTTGCGTGACCTTCCCAATAAGATGTGTTCACTTCACCCTCGATTGGTTCCGGCATGCTCCACTCTTCTCCTTCGAGGCGGGAAAGAAATAAATCTCCACCTCCCGATTCATCTTTATACACAATTAGCGTTTGTCCGTCGTTCGACATTCCAACAGCAGCATCGTGTCCAACAGTATTGATTTTGTTTCCAAGTGGTTCAGGTTCCAGCCAATCATTCTTACTTCGCTTGGACATGTAGATATCCTCGAAGTGAATACCCGAAGAGTCCGGCTGACCGGGATACGATTGTAGTCCACCAACACTGCTTTCACCTACATAAGTGTAGAGCATTACTGAATCATCGGAAGTCACAACAGGAACATACTCCGACGCCATAGTGTTTACTGGTCCGCCGATATTTTTGATTTCGACATTCACCGGATCCTTTTCGAGCTCAATTGCGTTGTTGCAGTATTCGCGCAAACGTTCTGCTTTCGTTTGAGTTTCCGGTGAAGTTTTTTTATTCGCAAGACACATGTCAATACTTGCGAGCGCTTTATCGTATTGCCGCGTCAAGTGATAAGCACACGCGATATAGTAATCAATGTCGAGTGCCTTCGGATTGCTGGTCTTCACTTTTTCGAGGTAACCAACCGATTGTTCCACTTCATCGGTTTTGTGCAGCAGGCAAACACCTATACGGAAATTCAGGATGTCCGCAGCAGGATATTTCGTTTCGAGCTCGCGATAAATTTCAAGCGCTGCGAGGTAGTTCTGGTTATAAAAAAGCTCTTCAGCAAGGACAAATTTCTCCTGTCCTTCTTTGTCTTTTTTAAAACCTTTGCCAAGATCCTGGGCCGACAATCCGAAAGATGTCGCAACAAGCAATAAAATGATGATCGAACGCATTAGAGGGGGTGGTTGTTCACTATAAATATAGGCCAAAAAAGATTAGTTGATATGCCGATTAGTTGATTAGTTGATTGCGCGCGCTCATTCAGCAACTTGCAACTAACACACGCTACAATCTGCAAATCAGCATATCTGCACATTTGCAAATCATTCGGAGTCGGCTTCGGAGACGCTACTAACAACCGCAGCCGCTGCGATGTAACCTGTCGTCCACGCGGCTAAAGAAAGTCTACGTTGCATTTTGCTACGCAAATTTTGAACGCGCTTACCTGACCATATTCAGCTAACACCAAACACAATCGGCATATCAGCATATCAGCATATCGGCACATCAATCGGGGTCTCCATCCGAGCCGCGATTAACAACAGCTTGTGCAGCAATGTAACCCGTAGTCCACGCATTCTGGAAATCCGCTTTTCTTTACCGCGGGATATCCCGATAGCTATCGGGACCACGCGGCTAAAGAAAGTCTACGTTGTATGTTGCTACGCAAATTTTGAACGGATTCATCTTGAAACTTGCAGCTAACATCCGCTACAATCTGCAAATCAGCATATCTGCACATCTGCAAATCATTCGGAGTCGGCTTCAGAGACGCTACTGACAACCGCAGCCGCTGCGATATATCCCGTCGTCCACGCATTCTGGAAATCCGCTTTTCTTTACCGCGGGATATTCCGATAGCTATCGGGACCACGCGGCTAAAGAAAGTCTTCGATTCGAGTTGCTTCGCAAATTATGAACGGATTCATCTTGAAACTTGCAGCTAACATCCGCTACAATCTGCAAATCAGCATATCTGCACATCTGCAAATCATTCGGAGTCGGCTTCAGAGACGCTACTGACAACCGCAGCCGCTGCGATATATCCCGTAGTCCACGCATTCTGGAAGTTAAATCCTCCTGTTACTCCGTCGATATCAATAACTTCACCAGCGAAAAACAATCCTTTGTGGAGTTTGCTTTCCATTGTGCGGAAATCAATTTCTTTCAGATCGATTCCGCCGCAGGTAACAAACTCTTCTTTGAAAGTTGTTTTTCCGCTTACGGGATATTCGTCGGCAACCAAAGTTTTTGCCAGTGAACGTATTGTTTTGTGTGGAGCATCACCCCATTTCAGATTGACATCAATTTGTGACTTGACAACCAGAAATTCCCAAAGACGTTTCGGTATATGCAAGTGTGATGTGTTCATCACTTTCTGCGCGGGATGCTGCATTTTGTACCAACACAGATCTTCGAACATATCTTCTTCTCCGTGACCACTAAGCCAGTTGATCTGAGCCGTGAATTTGTATTGCATGTTCGCTAATTCGCGTGCACCGAATGCAGATGCTTTCAGTATCGCCGGACCGCTCATTCCCCAGTGAGTAATGAGCAACGGACCTTCTGTCTCGATATCTGTTCCTTGTATAGTAACCGTCACCGGTTCAATAGCAACACCCATCAATTCTATTACCGGATTCTTCGGCATGTTGAATGTGAACAGAGATGGCACTGGCGGAACTATAGTGTGACCAAGATCCTTCAGCCACTTGAATCCGTCTATCGTGCGACTTCCTCCTGTTGCTACGAGCACATTTCTGGTGAAGAGTGTTGGATATGGTCCTTCAAAGATGATGTTCCAGCCTGTGGTGTCGGGATCGTATCCCGACACAGCCAC
>CAYUTR010000245.1:0-7881 GCA_964447465.1 uncultured Chryseobacterium sp. | reverse complement strand
ACCATTCCACTTTCAGTGAGCATGACCGCTACGTTCAGATTATTGCCGTGAGCCATCAACCAGTATCCGCGCACTGTAACTCCAATTGCACGCGTAGTTGTATTGTACGAGTGATCAATGTGTATTGAACAGATCGCATCTTCCTGAACAAGGCTATCCACTAGTCCATCCCATTCTGTGCGGCTTTTTACTTCATTGGAAGCCGGCATTCCCAATCGGTTAACCATTCCCATCGGGGGCGAGTTCGGTCCTGCAGTGTGAGCGGCAGTATAGCTTGCGGCTGTCGGGCATTCATAATCATGAACAAAAGCATTTGGATGACCAGCCGCACATGACTGTGGAGAAAATGGCGGTGATTGAGCGAAGAACCCGTCGTGAATTGAAATTGCCATGAAACGCTCACCGTAAATTGTTTTCAGATCTTCTATCTGTCTTGCTGCATTGGGACAAGCAATACATGTATGGCCAGTCCATTCTTCAATGATTGCATTACGTTTGGTTGTGTCGAATGCTGCAACCGTTGGGATTTCTTCCGGGTCGGTAACGTAATCGCATTTCGTAAATGAGAATACGGCTACAAGTACAACAATCGGAAATATGAGTCGGTAAATTTTCATCTTATTAAAGTTAAGCAATGCAATTGTTAAAATGAACTGGTAAGCGTCATCGCAAAACCATTCGATGCAGGTACGAAACGACAAACTCCACCAACGCAGAATATGCCGGCGCGCTGTTTTCCGTAACCTAACACAATACGGTTGGTTCCCCAATAATAGCCAACCTGAGCGTTTACGTAGTGAATACGGTGCTCGGGATCTTTGTTGCCGTAGTTGTATTGATCCATCACTGCAGCAAAGTAATGTTCGCCCATCGTAAATTCAATGAGTGCCAATCCCCAACTGCCGTAATCATGTTCGGTGTACATGTGTTCCAGATCAGTTCTGATCGTGAGTTTGTCACTTGCGCTGTATATCAGATCGAATACAACAATGTGCGATTCAATCATGGGATAATCTACTTTTCCTTCAATCACATTCTTGTTGTACGTGTTGAAACTGTAGAGGAATGTTCCTTTGAATTTTGGACCGAACTTTTTGAAAATCTCGATATTAATATCCTGAAAATACAACGCACCAAGCGCAAGGTAATTCGTCGTGTAGCCCATGTGCAATGTATCGGGCGGCAGCGTTGTTGTATCCAAGCCATAAGCAGATCCGTAATTCAACGATACACTGGTTCCGTATTTTCCGCCGAGCTTGGTTCCTTTTTTGAACTTGTATCCGAGCTCTGCCTGGAAGCCTGTTTCACCGGTTGGTTGTGTTGCATATGGATAAAACGCTGCGAGCTGATAGGTATGTTGCTTAGTAAGGGCCGGTAGATAGTTAATCATCGAGCTCACGCCAACAGCGCCGCGATCTGAACGGTAAGAAAAATTGTCGACCTGTTTCATTGAAACGAGAATCCCCAGTCCTTTCCGCGCATAGCTCGCGGAAACGAAAAGTGCGGTACCAGGTTTGTAGATTAAATTATTCGCTAGCGAAGGATCGTTGATTTTGTAAGCGTATTCTCCGAAGAGGTTCCATCGTTTTGAAATAATGTTCGCACGGAAACCCCATGACCCTACGTTCTGTGGAAGTATTAGTGTCGGACTATTATCTACCTGGTACTTACTCACAAAACTTCCGCCAACAATAAAGGTTGCTTTCACAGAATCCATTTTGTGTCCGAATAATTCATTGAGGTTGACCTCACCATCAAATCCACGTACAATACCGGGTGAATAACTGAAGAAGGCGCGTTGCCGGCCCCATATACCTTTGAGGTAAACACCTTTCGCTGGATTGAAACGAACACGCATTCCATCGAGCGCGTTGTCGTAGCCAAGTCCACGCTCTTCATATGTGCGGTAAACTAATCCGCTACCAAACTGATCGTAGCTATTACCGACAGTGATCTCCAGACGATCATTGTTGTAAGTCGCGAAACGGTACGGAATTCCAGTGCCTTTGTATTCGACAGGAAAGCCTTGCATCACGTTCAGGTAATGTTCGTAACGAACACCTGCCATGAATTTCCCATTCGTATAAAGCAGATTTCCGAAACCGTTTGAAAGCGCCTTTTCAGGAACAGCAGGCGCTCCGATTAAAGAATCAGGATTGTAATATGCACCGTCGAATTGAAAATTTCCGTGTATCTGTCCACCACCAACAGACGGCAGCTGCGCGTATGCATTATTTACGAACCCGGTCAGGGCGACCGGAATCAGGAATAAAAGTTTCTTCACACTCAGCGTTTTTAAGAGCGATTATTTTTCCTGGGGCGCAGGTCCGGTTGTGGATGCAGCAGCAGCTTTTACAGCTTCATAAATTGCTTCAACACCGCCATTCGGATTGTATACATTCGTCTGCCAAGTTACTTCGTTGTTGGCGTTAAGTACGAAAGTGTGCGGTACATTGTTTACGTTCATTGAACGTTTGAAATCCTGGTTCTCATCGAGATAAATTTCATACGTCCACTCCTGCTGCTCAACATACGGCTTCACTTTCGGAGAATTACGGCTGTCGTCAATTGAAACGGCGATTACTTTTACGCCGGTTTCTTTCTGCCACTGTTCGTACACTTCAGCAATTTCGTTCAGCTCTTTCTTACACGGTGCGCACCAGGTTGCCCAGAAAGAAACAATGATAGGCTTACCGTCATTGCTCCAGGTCGACGTATTGATGATCTTGCCATCCAATCCTTTTACATCAACAGATGCAAGTTTCTGTGCAGGCGTATCTTGTTTCAACGTAAATGCGGTGAACAGGAAAAACGCTGCTGCCAAAGGAAGTGTGAAGAGATTGTTCATGTGAATTTCGATGTTATTGAGCGGTCTAAATTAGTCATTAGCGACCAATGAGTACCAAACATCACGCCAGAAAGGCAGTGCTTTTTATGGGTCGTTTTTGACCAATTCTTGACGTGGATTGACAAACGGCCAATATGGAGCGACAAGTGGGCATTGAAATTCAGATTCGAATGACTAAGTTTGTTTAGGCTGTTTGACTGCCTGCTGCTGATTGGATTACTGCATACTGCTTACTGTCAAACTGCCTACTGATTAAATAGCTCAATACACTCAAATTAAGATCAAATGAAAAAACTATTACTCGTATCAGTTCCTGCACTGCTGGCTGTGAGTCTCTCGGCACAATCCAGTTTCACTGTTAGTGATGCAAATCAGACATCCGTGGTCAGCGGTTCAACAATCGTCTATTACGTTGATCAGGCAACAGCTCTGGAAACTCATGATTTCGACGTACATAATGTCACAAGTAATAACCTCACCGTGAAGGTGCGTAAGGCGATACAATCTCAGGCTTCGGCTTCTAGTGTGTTCTACTTCTGTACTGATCAGTTATGCTACGCACCAACTACAACATTGTCAGGTAACGTTACGCTGAATGCAAGTTCGCAGTTTCTGTTGGTGACGGATTTCACACCGGACAACACAACAGGTATTTCGATTGTCCGCTATTCAGTTTTTAATACTGCTAACGCTTCGGATTCAATTTTCTTTTTTATTGAATACCATGTATCTCCAACCGGAGTAGCAGCACACTCTAACGTTAAAGCAAACATTGGTTCACCAATGCCGAATCCTGCAAGTGCGGTTTTCAATATGAACTACAACATCGGAAGTTCATATGGTCACGGAGAAACTAAGCTTGTTGTGTATAATATGCTTGGCGAAGCTGTGAAATCGGAAGTATTGGTAGATCAGCAGGGCACTTTCCGTATGGATGTGTCTACTCTTGATGCAGGGGTTTATTTTACATCCCTCGAGGTAAACGGAAAACAGTTGTCGACAAAACGACTGGTTGTAACTCATTAAGGTCAGCTATGAAAAACAGATTTCTCAAAGCGGTACTCGTCATCGGGTCCGCTTTTTTGTTGCAGCCTGCGCTCGCGCAGCACCACGTCGAAGATGCTTGGGGAAACGATGTTACTGGGGATACGATGGACTACTGGGTAGCTGTGAGCGGATCGCATCAAATAGATTTTGATCACATCAACGCAAGCGGAAACCAGGTTGTGTACAAGGTGCAGAAAACAAATACGGTGATCACCGGCACTGCCAGTACTTGGTTCTGTATATTCCACAACGCAGATCCGGCTGACCTGCAAAGCCAGTGCTACATTCCTACAACCACTATGTCGGGAAGTTTTACTACTGAAAACGGCGAATTCAACATGTTGCTAGCAGACTTCGCAGCAGGAACAAGCACGGGAATTACAATCGTGAAGTACAAGTTTTTTGACGAGAATAATCCTACTGACACAAACGTGATCTGGCTTCGTTATAACGTAACTCCAGTGGGAATTGCAGAATCGTTCACTACAACTTTGGGTGAACCGTATCCGAATCCTGCGACGGATAATGTTTCTGTTGCTTACAATTTCACCAATGAAAATGGTGGCAACGCAACGATCACAGATCTTGCCGGAAAAGTAATTTACACGGAAACACTTTCTTCAAAAGAAGGAATTCTTCGTCTTGAAACTTCGGCATGGGCGAAAGGTGTTTACATGATTTCACTTGCGGATGAAAACGGAAGTGCTGCGCGCAGAAAAATTGTAGTGCAATAGTCGCGAAAAAATAGTTTGAGAGAACGCATTCTGGTAATCAGGATGCGTTTTTTGTTTTCTCAGTTTTCCGACGCCAGCAGAGACTTCACAATGCCCGGCATCGCATCACCCGCTTTCTCCTTGTGGAAAATTACATTCTCTAATCCTTCCAGCGGAACATCATTCGGATCGATTACATAAAGTTTGCAACCTTTCTTTGCAACGTGAACGAGTCCTGCTGCAGGATAAACATTCAGAGATGTTCCAACCGTAATGAGAATATCTGCAGTGGCACAAATATCCTGCGCGCGAATCATCTCTGGAACCATTTCACCGAACCAAACAATGTGCGGACGAAGCTGTGACCCTTGTTCGCAACGATCGCCGGGATTTAATTCCCATCCTTTGATGGTGTACACCAGTTGTGGATCGTACGTGCTTCTCGACTTGCGGATTTCCCCGTGCAGGTGAATTACATTTTTCGATCCCGCTCGTTCGTGAAGATCATCGACGTTTTGCGTGATGATGGTCACATCAAATTTTTTCTCCAGCTCAACAAGTGCATTGTGTGCGGCATTCGGCGCGGCTTCAAGAACTGCTTTTCTGCGTTCGTTGTAAAACTGCAGAACGAGTTTCGGATTGTTGCGCCATGCGTCAGGAGTGGCAACTTCCTTCACATCATACTTATCCCACAAGCCACCATTATCGCGGAAAGTAGAAATACCACTTTCTGCGCTGATGCCTGCCCCGGAAAAGATGACGATGTGTTTGCGTGCCATTAGCGTGTTGAAGATACGGTGTTTTCGAATCTGCAGATTGCGCGACTTCGTCGCTGGCTTCACCACGGAGGCACGGCGAGCACGGCGGAAATTTTTGAGTGATGTATCCGGTGCACGGCTTCTCAGTTTAACCTGAATGGTTATGCACACTAACACCCAAATCGCCGTGCTCGCCGTGCCGCCGTGGTAAAACCTTGCGGCAGCGCCGCATGCCTCTGATTGTCAGCGGATTTCAATGGGAAAATGGGGTAGCACAAGCCTCCATTTTCATTATCTTCGTCCTTCCCGTTTTTTGGGCCATTTTCAGGTCTCCGAAGCGGGCGATTCAGTACAGAAATTATGGCGAAATACAGAAAGCAGGAAGCCCTCGATTATCACTCTCAGGGTCGTCCAGGTAAGATCGAGGTTGTTCCCACCAAGCCTTACAGTTCGCAACGTGATTTGACACTGGCGTATTCTCCAGGCGTTGCTGATCCTTGTCTCGACATTGAGAAAAATCCAGACGACGTTTACAAATACACAGCGAAAGGAAATCTCGTTGCAGTAATCTCCAATGGAACTGCAGTACTTGGTCTCGGAAATATCGGTCCGCTGGCTTCAAAGCCGGTGATGGAAGGAAAGGGAATGCTCTTCAAGATCTACGCCGATATCGATGTATTCGATATTGAAATAGATTCGAACGACATTGACGTAATCGTACAGACTGTAAAAGCAATTGCACCCACTTTCGGTGGTATTAACCTCGAAGACATCAAAGCCCCTGAGTGTTTTGAAATCGAGCGCCGCCTCAAGGAAGAACTCGATATTCCACTGATGCACGATGATCAGCATGGAACTGCAATCATCTCAACTGCAGCATTAATCAACGCCTGCGAAATCGCCGGCAAGAAACTCGAAAAAGTAAAGCTCGTTGTGAATGGTGCAGGTGCTTCTGCAAACTCCTGTGCAAAAATGTACATGGCAGTAGGCGTGAAGAAAGACAATATCACCATGCTAGACAGCAAAGGAATATTGACAGATGATCGCGATGATCTTGACGAGAACAAAAGACACTTCGCACGCAAAAAAGACAAACGCGAAACGCTTGCTGATGCAATGAAAGATGCCGACGTTTTCGTTGGACTTTCGAAAGGAAATATCGTGACTGCTGAAATGATTCAGTCGATGGCAAAACGTCCTATCGTGTTTGCTTTGGCGAATCCGGATCCCGAAATTCCTTACGAAATCGCAATGGCGGCGCGTAAAGATATCATCATGGCAACCGGACGTTCTGATCACCCTAATCAGGTGAACAACGTACTCGGTTTCCCATTCATTTTCCGTGGAGCGCTTGACGTTCGTGCAACTTCGATCAACGAAGAAATGAAACTTGCGGCGGCTTACGCTATTGCGAATCTTACGAAGGAACCCGTTCCTGATGATGTGAATCTTGCTTACGATACACGCGGACTTAGTTTTGGTCCGGGATATATTATTCCGAAACCAATCGACGGACGATTGATCTCCACGGTTGCTCCAGCTGTTGCGAAAGCTGCAATGGATTCCGGCGTTGCAAAACGTCACATCACCGATTGGGACGCATACAAAACAGAGCTGAACAATCGTCTGGGTCTCGACAACAAACTCATGCGTACGGTGGCGTCGAAAGCACGTCAGAATCCGAAGCGCGTGGTGTTTGCTGAGGCCGATACTTACAAAATTCTTAAGGCCGTTCAGGTTGTCAAGGACGATGGCGTTTGCAAGCCAATTCTTCTGGGCGACATCAACAAGATCAACCGTTTGGTGGAAGAGCACAACCTCGACATGACGGATGTGCCGGTTATTGATCCTCGTAGTCCTGAGCAGGAAGAGAACCGTTACCGCTTCAGCGAAATGCTCTATCAGAAGCGAAAGCGCAGAGGCTTAACCCAGTACGAAGCGAAGAAGTTGATGCAGGACCGGAATTACTTCGGCGCTATGATGGTGGAAACCGGTATGGCCGACACGATGATTTCCGGTCTGACCCGTAAATACGGCGTGCCGATTAAACCGGCGCTCCATTGCATTGGGGTACAGGACGGCGTAAAGAAAGTGGCCGGGATGTACATGATTTCCACGAAACAAGGCAACTTTTTCTTTGCCGACACGACTATGAATGTGGAACCCACTGCCCAGGAACTGGTCGACATTACGGTCCTCACAGCACAGGCGGTCAGACAATTTAACATCGTGCCACGCATAGCATTGCTCTCTTACACCAATTTCGGTTCAGCCGATGGTCCGTTGCCCCAGAAAGTTCAGGAGGCCACAGCCATTTTGCACAGGGATTATCCCGGACTGATCGTCGACGGAGATTTGCAGGCTAATTTTGCACTGAATAACGAACTGCTCAAGGAAGTATTTCCGTTCAGCGAATTAGTAGGAAAGAAAGTGAACACACTGATCTTCCCTAACCTCGCCTCCGGAAACATCGCTTACAAAATGATGCAGGAGTTAGGAGGCGCAGAAGCAATAG
>CAYUTR010000244.1:0-7884 GCA_964447465.1 uncultured Chryseobacterium sp. | reverse complement strand
TTATCGCCAAGATGTCCTGCCTGAACCATGTTCACGAGCAACGGACAAGGCGCGTACTTCGGATTTCCGAACCCATCCTGCAATACGCGCATGATGAACAGACAAACATCCAGTCCGATAAAATCTGCAAGACGCAGCGGACCCATTGGATGCGCCATGCCGAGCTTCATCACCGTGTCAATTTCATCAACGCCCGCAACACCTTCGTGTAAAGTGATGATCGCTTCGTTGATCATCGGCATGAGAATTTTATTGGCAACGAAACCGGGATAGTCGTTTACTTCTACCGGAACTTTTCCGAGACTCTTCGAAAGCTCCATGATCGTTTTCGTGACTTCATCGGTTGTATTGTAACCGCGGATAACTTCTATCAGCTTCATCACCGGAACCGGATTCATGAAGTGCATGCCGATCACTTTCTCGGAACGTTTTGTTGCAGCTGCGATTCGTGTAATCGAAATCGAAGAAGTATTTGATGCAAGAATGCAATCTGCCGGAGCAGCAGCATCGATATCGCGGAAGATTTTCAGTTTCAGATCAACATTCTCTGTTGCCGCTTCCACAACGAGGTGAGCGTTGGCAACTCCTGCAGCTAGATCGGTCACCGGAGCAATGCGTGAAAGTGTTGCTGTTTTATCGGCTTCCGTCAACGTTCCTTTCGCCACCTGGCGATCGAGATTCTTTGTGATAGTTGCAATACCGCGAGCCAAAGCTTCATTGTTTATATCAACGAGTGTTACTGCGTAACCTGTTTGTGCGAATACGTGTGCGATTCCATTGCCCATGGTGCCGGAACCGATAACGGTGATGTTTTTCATTGAGCGGATTTATTTGCGCCGAAGGTAAGTATCAGTTGGGAGTTGGGAGTTGGGAGACGGGAGAAAAGCACGTAAACTTTTCCAAAATTTACCATATAACGACCCGAACTTTTGAAATTTTGCCGTGATCTGCACTCCCGACTCCGAACTCCTATCTCCTAACTATTTCCCGCGCCCTTGCACCACAATAAGAATCGTGTAGATCAGAATCTTGAAGTCGACATACAACGACATATTCTCAATGTACAGCAGATCGTACTTGAGGCGTTCGATCATCTGGTCTACATTCTCGGCGTAACCGTACTTCACTTGTCCCCAGGATGTAATACCCGGTTTCACTTTGTGAAGGTGAGAATAGTGAGGCGCTTCTTTAACGATCTGGTCAATGAAAAACTGGCGCTCGGGGCGTGGACCAACCAGCGACATTTCGCCAATGAGGACGTTCCAGAACTGTGGGAATTCATCCAGGCGGGCCTTACGCATGAATTTTCCGAATGGAGTGATGCGTGGATCTTCTTTACTCGATAACGCAGGACCATTCTTCTCCGCATCAACATACATAGAGCGGAACTTATGAATGTTGAATGGCTTTCCGTGATGACCGATGCGTTCGTGTGAATAGAAAATGGGTCCTTTCGACGACATCTTTACGCCGATAATCAGCACGAGATATAACGGAGAGAGAACGATGAGCGCGAAAATCGCGGCAAGAATATCAATAGCACGTTTAGCAGCAACCTGCCACGCGGGCATAATCTCACGTTTGATCTCAATGAGCGGCGCACCAAAGATGGACGTCATCTTTACCTGTCCGGAAAGAATGTCGTACATATCCGGAACCATTTTCACGATTACATCTGTGCTATCGACCTCGTTGATGATTGAGTTGATCCGTGCGTGTTCGAAGGTTTCGATTGCGATAATGGCTTCTTCGGCTTTGGTTTCCTGAACAATCTTGCGGAGATTTTCAACTTCACCAAGATTCGGAAGCTTCGCCCGCAGTTCCTCGGAGAAACCGTTGCTGTTGTCAACGTGAACAAAGCCAACGAACTTGTAGCCCCATGAACGTTGCTGTCCTTCCAGATCATTGTAAAGTCGCAAAGCATTTGCGTTACTGCCGATCAGAACCGTCTTGAAGCCAATTTTACGGCTGCGTATACGGCTATTGGTGAAAGACGACAGGATCAATCGTCCCATTGCTGTAAATCCGAAATGAGCTACGAACAAGGCCAGCGTCGACATGTAATATGTGCGGTAACTGATGATGGTATCATCGAGCAGCAAGGTGAAGAAGATCACGATTACACCAAGGAATGTGATGCGGAATGTCTGACCGATTTCCTTCAGACGCGATTTGCGATAGATGTTGCGATAGGTTCCAACGATCACATACAGGAACAACCAGAAGCAGGTAATGGCCACCAGCGTGAGGAGGAATTTCTGATCGTAAGTCGTAGGAACATCGATCCCGAACTTGATTGATTCGATGCTTTTTTTGCGGTAAGTATAAAAACAGATCCACGCGGCCGCCGCTGAAACGGTATCGCTTAACAGGTATTTGAGGACCTGTGTGGTCTTATTCATAAAAAGCTCTAATTGATCAGTTTAAGGTTATCTATCGCAAGCCACGGATTAGCAACATCTGCAGACTTTTTCATGGCTATATACACGTGATAAATGCCCCCGGGAGATTGGGTAAGTAGCGCGTCATTCAATCGGATATAAATCTTGTTCCAGGCTGTGCTGGTTTGCACTTCGCACCATGGAATGTAGATGCCGTTCGTGGTATTGTAGATTCCAACCACGAAGGGCTGATTACAGGAATAGTTCATTTCGAGGTACACATCGTACGATCCGTTGAACACATACGACTGCGAACTCTGAGCGTAAAATTCAGTTGTATCGGAATCGAGCGTTACATATCCAGATTCAAGTTCGAATGCACCCGCACCGGAAATCTCCTGCAATCTTCCCGGCCATGGCCCGAACTGATCATTAATATTGGTTCCGGCGCCATCGAAGTCGCACATCCACATGAAGTTCGTTACGGGATAGTACTCAACCACCGGACTTACATTCAGCACCTGTCCGCGTGTAAGCGTAACTGTGCTTGTCCATCCACGGTAATTCGGATAGATCGCTCGCGTAGTGGAAAGTCCGTTCTGCTTTATTCCTGCAAGAACCAGAATCTCGTGAGTGCCTTCTGCGAGAATAGGAATGGACACCGGCATTTCGAATCCGCCAATAAGCTGACCATCGACATACACCCATGCATCCGTAATCTTGTGAGACCCTGTGCCTTCGATTAGGTTGTTGTTGATCTGAAGCGCGATGGAATTAATCCGCACATAAGAAGGAATCTCCTCGGCAGGATCAAAAACGGTGCAGCCACCAAAGCCAAAAGCTCCGATGGCCAACAAATAGAGGCCAACTTTTCGTAAGATGTGTTTCATTAGGCGTGCACGTGTATAACGCTTGATATTGCTTGCATATTGTGCGAGCGGGCGCAAAAATAGAAGATTCTGCGATTCGGGATTCTGGAATTCTGAGATTCCGTGCTTGAAATGTTGGTACATAGAACGATCGTTTGCTTGAAGCTACGATCAATCCTTTAGGCGAAAAACAGCCAATTGATAACTGGCAATTGTGGTGTCAGGATCGTATCCTGACACTGGATCGAGACTGTGTCAGGATACGATCCTGACACCACCTGGAATCAGCTAATCGAATCAGGAGCAGACTCAAGCTGATTAATAGCCAGCTGTTCAATAATCTTATGCGCCACTTCCAATGCTTTGTATCCTTCTTCAATAGACACAATCGGTCGAGTATTATTGATGATGGCTTGTCCGAAAGTTTCCAGTTCCATCTTGATAGCATTGGATGCTTCAACCTTGGGACTTTCGAACCAGATCTGCTTCTTGCCTTTGTTCGCGCCGAGATCGATGAGCATTGCAAACGGATCGTCGACAGGTCCTTCCACACTTTTCATTCGGACAATACTCACTTTCTTCTCGAGAAAATCGACAGAGATGTAAGCGTCTTTACGGAAGAAGCGCGACTTACGCATGTTCTTCAGGGAAATTCGTGATGCAGTGAGATTTGCAACTGCACCGTTGTCGAATTCAATTCGTGCATTGGCGATATCAGGTGTTTCGCTCACAACAGAAACTCCACTTGCACTGATGCGACGGATATTTGCTTTCACAAGACTCAATACGATATCGATATCGTGAATCATCAGATCGAGAATCACTGAAACATCTGTTCCCCGCGGATTGAATTGTGCCAATCGATGCGTTTCAATAAACATTGGCTCATTCAGGATTTCGCGTGAAGCCATGAAGGCAGGATTGAATCGCTCAACGTGTCCGACCTGAACTTTCACATTCGCTTCTGTTGCCAGCTGCACGAGGGATTTTCCCTCAGCAACAGTATGTGTAAGTGGTTTCTCGATAAACACGTGTTTCGATTTCTTCACGGCCTGCACCGCGAGATCGTAATGATATAGAGTAGGAGTAACGATATCAACCGCATCACAAGCATCCGTAAGGTCGGAAGCCGATGACCATGCTTTGATTCCAAACTCAGCTGCAACTTTCGCAGAGTTCTCAGGATCAGGATCAAAAAATCCCATGAGCTGAAAAGTTGGAATCTCTTTCAGTAAGCGGATATGTATCTTCCCAAGATGTCCGGCACCCAGCACTCCGATTTTCAACATACGTGTCTTGATTTCTTACAAAAATAGTTCTCGGTTCACCTTAATGCCGGACTACATTCGTAACATATCAACACATCATCGTGTAATCATCGCAGGAAAATCCGATTTCTTAGAGACGGAAACCTGTGTTATTTACTCGATGGATTGTGTCTCTTTTCATTGGTCAATGATTTAACTTTATAAAGTGCATGGAGGATAGCTATCTACATAAAGGAATGCGCAAGAAGCTCATGGAGGAAGTGGCCGGTAAGGGCATTACCGACAAAGTTGTACTTAAAGCAATTGAAAATATTCCGAGACACTTTTTCATGGACAATGCCTTTTTGCGGTTTGCGTATGAGGATAAAGCATTTCCGATTGGTGCAGGTCAGACCATTTCACAACCTTATACAGTTGCATTTCAGACGCAGATGCTGGAATTGAAGAAAGGCGACAAGGTTTTGGAGATCGGCACCGGTTCCGGATATCAAACAGCAGTGCTGATAGAGTGTGGAGTTAAGGTTTATAGTATAGAAAGACAGAAGTCGCTGTACGATAAGACGAAGCAGATGCTCAGTCACATGGGTTATCAGCCAAACCTATATTATGGAGACGGTTACAAGGGATTACCGGCGTTTGCGCCATTTGATAAAATAATAGTGACCTGTGGCGCGACCTCCCTTCCGGAGAAGCTTGTAGAACAATTAAAGCCAAACGGCCGTATGATCATTCCGATCGGAGAAGGTGAAATTCAGGACATGATTCTTGTATATAAAACAGCTGATGGACAAGTAATTAAGGAGTCCTATGGCAAGTTCAGGTTCGTGCCTATGTTGGGCGAACGCGAATGGAAGTCATAGGTTATGAACAGAAAATCGTGAACAAGTACCCTTTTGTTAATAAGCATTGATACGTAAAAACTCGGAAATTTGACCGCAATACCCGAAAGGGAACCTAAAACAATACCCCCGTATAGGGAAACTAAACAAGTAAAACCAAAACCACACATTATGAAAAAATCAATTCTCTTTGTTGCTGCTTGTGCACTTGGGATGACCACTGCATTTGCTCAGGACCTCACTTCAAAGAAGGGTGAGCCAATTCTTCCTGAAGCAGGTGATTGGGCAATCGGTGTAGAGGCAACTCCTTTCCTCAGCTACTTCGGCAACATGCTGAATGGTAACACAAACAACCAGTTCCAGGGTTGGGGCTACACTAACAGCGGAAACATGATCACAGGTAAAATGTTTACCTCTGAGACAATGGCTTACCGTGGAATGCTTCGTATCGGATTTGGTTCAAACACTTGGACTAACCCGTTGAATGATGATGCATCAGTTACAGTACCTGTTGCACGTGTTGAAGACGAGTACAAGCAGTCTTGGAATTACATCGGACTTGGTGGTGGTCTTGAGTGGCGTCGCGGAAAAGGCCGTCTTCAGGGTTATTATGGTGGAATGTTGATGTTCTCTATGGCAGGTGGCAAAGACACCTATTCTTATGGAAACGGATTCTCTGCTACAAACACAGCGCCAACAAGTACTATTGACTTCACAACAGGAGCAACTGCAAGTCAGGCTTCAAGGACTACTGAGAATAAGTGGGGATCAGAGATGGCTTTCGGTCTTCGTGGTTTCATCGGAGCTGAATTCTTCATTCTTCCTAAACTTTCTGTTGGTGGCGAATTCGGTTGGGGACTTGCGTTCTCTAAAACCGGTGCTGGTGAAATGACTAGTGAGTCATGGAACGGTACTTCAACTACTTCTACTACTACTGACACCGGAACTTCTTCTTCTTTCGGAATTGACACAGATAACAATGCATTCGGAGTTGCTCCGGGAGCTGTTATTGTTCACTTCCACTTCTAGTCGAAGGTTCATCCATAAAAAAACCGCATCATTATGATGCGGTTTTTTTTTATGGATGAACTATCGTACTACTTGAGTGAACTATTCGCCTTTCCCATTTATGTGTATTAATACGCCCGCTTCCACCGTTCCCCACGCTACGTTAACTCCTGGTATTTCATTCAATCCTTGATAAATGAACCCGGCCTCAGCATAAGGTGTCAACCTTTCAAACTCATACGACACACCTACATGCATTCCTCCTGGGAAAGCACGGATCTTTGATTTTCCCTCATCAGGATAGTCGTCAGTTGGAGTGACATTGTCATATAACGCGCTTGAGTAGGTGAAATCGGAAGAACCGATCAATAGACCAATATCCAGACCACCATAGAAATTAAAAAAATCCATTTTGTAGATCGTCAAACTAAATGGGAAGTGAATTCCAAAACATACGGTACGTCGCGTACACAACACTGGAATTGTACCAGACCAGGATGGTGTATGGCCCATTGCACTGAATGTGTCGGTTACGGGTAAAAAGAAACCACATTTCAAACCGAAATATAGTCCTTCACTGGTCCATGCACCGCATCCTAACTTGATGCCGTTTTGGGGAGGAAGCTTAAATTGTCCCCACATGAAAATGGGCGCCTGACGAGTAAATCCAAGTTGTACAACTAGTTGAGCACGACAAGTGAGTGTTATCAGTGAGATCGCAATCAGCACGCCAATTTTTCTTCTCATGTTATTTTAGCTTGCGCTGTGTCTCCCGTTCCGTATCCTTCTTCTTCAGATCCTGTCGCTTGTCGAACAATTTCTTCCCTTTCGCCAGTGTAATTTCCAGTTTCGCCCAACCTTCTTCGCTCAGGAATAATTTCAGCGGAATAATCGACAGTCCGGCATCCTTCATTTTTCCAGAGAGCTTATTGATTTCCGATTTCTTCAGCAGCAATTTCCGGTCGCGTTTTGGTTCGTGATTGTAATGCGTGCCTTTCTCGTAGATGGAAATCTCAATGTTGCGCACAAGTATTTCTCCGTTGTGAATCACGCAGAATCCATCTGTGATGTTTGCTTTTCCTAAACGAATAGATTTTATTTCCGTTCCGGTGAGGACCATTCCGGCAACATACTTCTCGAGAAAGGAGTACTCGAAAGAAGCTTTTTTGTTGCGGATATCTACGGATTTCATTTGTGATTTATTATTTAAGATTTGTGATTTTGTTACCTGGGATAAATCTCAAATCACAAATCTCAAATCACAAATGACTTGGTGCCCACGGAGAGACTCGAACTCTCAAGGATATAACTCCAACGGCTTCTGAGACCGCAACGTTTACCAATTTCGCCACATGGGCCTAAACATTTATGATTTGGTATTTGAGATTTATGATTTGGGAACAGGATCATGAACGACTCCGTTTCCCTTAAATCTCAAATAATAAATCACAAATCATAAATGAATTGTGCCCAGGAGGAGATTCGAACTCCTACACCTTACGGCGCCACCCCCTCAAGA
>CAYUTR010000243.1:0-7938 GCA_964447465.1 uncultured Chryseobacterium sp. | reverse complement strand
TGTTCTGTTTTCAGGACGCGAATCATGTTATTCAAAAACGATTCATACTCCGCATCTGTCATGCCTTGATGCCCCGCCCGCGTGGAATTGAATTCTTCCACAGTAATGATGTCCAGTTCAACGTAGGCTATGTCTTGATCGAAATGCTTAAACAGTTTTGCATTGATCAGGGGTTGCATTTTCTGTTTGTACGGCTTCATAAATTTCTCTGTGTAGAAATTCCCTATCTCCTTCGGATTCTTTTGCATAAGCTCCGCGTACTGAATTAGCAGTTCTAATAGATCCGCTTTTTCCTGCCACGAAAAACTTTCCGTACCCATTGCCAATGCTTTGGAAAAACTACTTAGCAAGGATAGATTTCGCAGGTGCCGTTTACGTTGTTCGTCATTCTGACTTTGGCTTTCCTTACTCTGGTCCATTGGGTTTCCTGTATCGTCGCTCATAAAGCGAATTTACGCGCCTTCATGCGCATAAAAAAGCCCCACCTTAATACTTGCGTGGTAAGGACGGGGCTCAAGTAATGGACTTTATTTACATATCTGCCGCCGTTAACTGGCTGTTCTCAGATTCAGTCTCGGTAGGCTTTTAACCGCGTTGGATTTCTTTTTATCCCGAACGTGGGCATAAATCTGCGTACTGTTGATGCTCCTGTGTCCTAACAACTTTGAAACCGTCCACAGGTCGCCGTCCTCGCTGTGCTCCAATACGTTTGTTGCGAAACTATGACGGGCTGTGTGGAAGGTCATTTGCTTTTCATCAAAACCAGCCAGTCGCGCCCACTTGCGTAATGCAGCACCAACTCTTGAGTACGTCCGCTTCGCTTTCGCATTTTCCTCTTTTACGCGAGGGAAAACAAAGGGGCTTAAGGGCTCATCCGCCCTTTCGGCTTCGCGTTGCTTGATGATGTCAACGGCTTGATCCGATAGTGGCAGGTATTCCACGTCCTCGGTTTTTTCCTGCTCGAAGTACATAAAGTATCGCTCCTCCTCATCGACTTTACGTTTAACAATCTCAGTCCACCTTAAACAGTTTACATCGCTCCAGCGCAATCCGGTAAAGCAGGAAAAAATATAAGCCTGTTTGTACTGCGGTTCGATCTTGCATTCCGTGTTAATCAGCATTTCCAATTCCTCTAGCGAATACGCCTTTCTGAATGTGTCCTTATGCCGCAAACGTTCGTGTTTTGGAATTCTGCGGAACGGGTTGCTCAGAATGATCTCGTGAATAACGGCTTCTTCTAGCACCGCGTAAATGTTCGCTACATATATTCGGGCGGTATTATTACTGACCTTTCCCAATACATAATTGGTGAACGCCTTTAACCACACTGGTGTTATCGCAGAAAACGGCAACGGGCGTTTATTCATGTACGTTTCAAGGAGCTTCAGCGTAGAACGGCAGTTGTTACTCCGGTGTTTGGCTGTCAGCCATTTTTTGTACCACGCCACAAAATCTGCTTTGCGCTTGTTACGGTCAATCAATCCGTTTTCCTGCACGATCAGTTCACTCTCCCGCTTCGATCTGATTTCCTGAGCCAGCCGTTTCTTTTCCTTGTCCTGCTCGGTAGGATGTTTCTTGTTGATTTTGATCTCTAAGAATTCGTACCACCTTGTTTTGTTGTGGTAGATGTCAAGGTAAAACGACACGTAACCTTTCTCCAGCTTTTTTTCTCTTAAATGAATTCCCATCGCATTTTGGTTTTAAGGGTTCGACTTTACCTTCCTACTACAATATTCCGTAAGTAAAAAGGTGTTTGTTGGATACATGAACCTTCATGTAACCCCCTTGAAAAAACCGGTAACAAATGGGTAACAAAATCCCGCAAAAGCAACCTAAACGCGTCTAATGGCATCTAGTGTCAAGCCCGCTGAAACCCGCACAAACACTAGGAGAAGTTAGGTTTGGTTGGATGGGGTCGGTTGGTTCAGATTTTATCTCATAAAATCTGTTTCCGAACTTTTGAGTTTACCCAACTCATCCTTGCTTGCAACCAGAAAACAACGGGCATATAAATCCGCGTTCCATTTTTCCACAGACCAGTTACAAGAAGCACAACATGATCAATCCGCCGAGCAGCAGAATGATGTACTGAAGAAAATCAGGAAATTGCGTCAAGTACTTTTTATAGAAGGTGCGCCACCATTCTTTTTCAAAAATTTTCATAATCTAAATTAATTTCCAGGCCTAACGGCCAATTACTTTCTCTTGTTCTTATATAACGCGCCATTCAGATTCGCATATCGCAACGTAACTTCATATCCACCCTGGTATTTCGAAATGCCTTTATATTTCGATACGTTCACGTCGTAAGCAAGTCCGATGAAGAAATCGCCAAGATCGTAGTACAACTGTGGAACAATCGCATCTTTCCAACGATAGTGTACGCCCATTCCGATTCCTGATTCACTGAAGAAGTTTGTAACCTTCGTGCCATTCTTGATCCGGTAACGAACAGTGCCGCCAAACATAATTTCCTGTCCCGGTCCTTGTTGCATAAGTGTAACCGAAGGACGCAGCGACCACGCAGTTCCCGGCATGTCTATGCGCGCGTGAGTATGAAACACCAAACGCATCGCTTTGTCTTCTGTTCCGCCTCCGTGAAATTTCATTTCAGGTTTGTTCAGATGGAATGCTGAAATACCAACGTTCAGTTCGAAGACATCCTTGCCAACAATACTTCCGCCAACACTACGATACTGGTAAGCCATTCCTCCAGCGAAATCAGCGTACGCAAATGAAGTCAGTAGATTTCCTTCGCCCGGACTTGCAGTAGGAACATATGCACCGTTCTGATACTGATTCTCCCACTGCAATGTGGAAATGTCTGCTGAGCGTTGTGCATATCCGCCCATGAATCCGGCAGAGAGTGTATTGAAATCATCGAGCTTCACCATTCCACTGATGGAAAGTGATGCGTTGAATGTACCGAGCTTAGAATCGCCCGCCTGGTCTTTGAAAATGAACGCACCAATTCCAAGACGAGCCCCGTTGGGATTACCAATTGCGCAATCGAAACTTCCTGCGGATGTTTTGTACGGACTTCCCATAGAAGTCCACTGATTACGATGGTGAATCGATACGCGGAAAATACCATCGAACAATCCAGTGTAAGCCGGATTCAGATGCAACGGTGTTTCGTTGAATTCCGAAAAATGTACATCCTGCGCACGAACCGTTCCCGCACACGCGCATGCAATACAAATTGCTGCTACTGCCTTTCTCATCTCTCTAGCGCATTAAGGTGATGTTGCCCGACTTCGATTCTGATGTTCCATCAGGATTAGTCACAACAATCATGTAAGCGTACACGTCACTCGGATTTGTTTTTCCGTTGGTAGTTCCATCCCAACCATTCGACATGGTAGTGGTTTCAAAAACAATCTGTCCCCAGCGATTGAACACGCGGAATTCAAATGTCTGCTGCGGTTCCAATCCATGAAGCCAGAACATATCGTTGTTCTGATCTCCGTTAGGTGAGAAGGCAGTTGGAATAAACACGTTGCCTAACACCACTGCTGGGCCTTCTGTGTAGTGCGCAACAATCGTCTGGATTTGTGTGAGGTCAGTTGTGATGCTGTCTGACTGTGCATTCGGTGACGGCACATCCAGCAATTCCCAATGATCGAATGTGTATTGCGTCGATGTTGGTGTGGTAGTAAGAATGATAGGAATACCACCGAAGTAACTTCCACTCCATGGGAACTGATCGAGGTTCAGTGAATTCAATGTCACTGTTCCTGCACCTGCCGGGAAAACGTCGATTGTAATTTGATACGGACCGTTCAGGTTGTAGCAATCGATCATGCCCTGCGTGAGTGCAACACAACGCGTAGAAATATAATTGCGTAATGTGGTTACGTTCGCTTGCCATCCTGCCATTGTTCCGCCCCACTTCGCAATCTGAGCAGGCATTTCAGGTGCAATGTGCGCGATGCACGTATCAAGATCTTCGAGAAGCGAATCGCAACTGAACGATGTATTCATCAGATCGACAAAACGATTGATGTAATACTGCTCGAACGTTGGATTATTCAGTAGCGCGTTTACAATCGGAACGTGTCCTTGTCCACCCGGATCAGGAAGTGCTTCCGGATTACATGGATCAGCATTAGGACCTGTATCCTGAATTCCGGTGTAATTGATGTAATGCCCGAAGGTTGCGTCATTATCCCACAACGCGTAACGCCATTTCTTTTTATCGCCAAGCGTATCCATACCACGCCACCATGCCGTGTTCCAGTTCAGCCAGTCGGAAGTAACGCATACCGAATTCAGAATCATGTAATCGCAAAGGCTTTTCCAGTTGTAAACGCTATCGACATACGCCCAGTTCGCAGCTGTAGCCATGTTGTTCGACGTACAGAACGTTACGAACGCATTCCAATCGGTTTGTGCTTGCGTGCCGCCATACTCCGACCATGTTCCGCCCCAGGTCTTCAGGAACTGAAGATTGTTGGCATCCTGATCGTAGTAGTAATCCGTGAAATCGTGATCATCAACTTTCTCGCGGATTTCATACACGCCCCAATACGCACCGTTCACATACATCACGCACGATTCGAAAGAACGCTCATCAAGGTTCAGATGTGCTTCCTGAGAAATGTCGTGGCAATAAGCATCGCGAATGTGCGCACCATTCTCAAATGGATAGTTGTCGTTCGCAGCCGGCTTCAACATAATTTTCTGGAAGCTCGGACGATCCTTGCGATGGAACAATGGCCAGTCGAGTGCATCATTGTAACCCATCGGATCTTCTGACACGAAGTCAATGCCTCGCTGATCGTACGCCCATGAGTCATTACCGTGCTTGTTCGTTGTGCCGGTAACTTCTGTGCGCATTACACCGCCTTTGTCGAAGTACTCAAGTCCTGTAGTCGGTTCAGCGTTCCACGATCCGTTCATCAATGTCATCAGCTGATCGCCATAAACAGAAACAACTGCAACAGTGTGAGTCGTACCAACGAAGTAAGTATTGCTCTCGATGAAAGAAGCAGGAACAGTTGCAGTGCTGCTGAAAGCGCGTGCGCGAACAACCTGCGTTGTAGAAACTGAAATTGCACCAGAGTAAACCGCATCTGCAGTTGTAGGTTCGAATCCGTTTGTGGTGTAGTGAATCGTGATGTTCGGATCAGGAGTTGTGATACTCACGTTCTGTGAGCCTGGATAAAATCCGGCAGACACACTGAAGTTTGGAGTTGTTGCGTAAGGACTGTAGGCGGTTGAACCGGTATTACTCGCGCCGAGCGTTGGTGTCATGAATACGCTCCACGTTGATCCGCCATCTGTTGTTCTTCCCCAGGAATGATTAGTCTGGTTGCGGCGAAGTGTCATTGAATCGAGAATTGCACCTGATGGATCTGAGAAACAAACTTCTTCAGGTTTGCACTGCGTCATTTTGTAACCGGTGTGAAACCAGATTCCGCTGACCGTGTTAAAGCCGGAACACATTACACGCATATATCCGCCTGCAGCAATTGATCCGCTCGGGAATGCCCACTTGGTAGGATTGTTCACATTGTCGCTCATATAGTAACCCGTCAGGTTTACTGAAGAAGCGCCTGCGTTGTATAATTCGACCCAATCATTGAACATCCCGAAGTTATCTGCGGTCTGAGAAACGTTCGCGCAGGAATACTCGTTGATGACAACTTGCGATTTTGCAGGAGTCACGAAGAGCACAAATAATAACGGCAGGAGAAAAAATGAGTGTTTCTTGTAGAGATAACTCATGGATAGCATTTTTGTATATGTAAATATATGGCTTCCCCATGGTTTATGGAAAGGAAAAACCCTGACTTCTATCACGATCGTCAGGGTTTTTATGAACTTTCTTACTTGTCCACAGTGGGCGTTATTTTAGCCGGTTCCGGTGGATCTGATTCCTGTTGCTTATTGAGCACAATGTCCATTTCGATCATTTGTGCCAATGCCAATTGCGAGTAGTTCTGCGAAGCGTTTCCAAATTGGGCAGCTTTCGTAACCCAAAGCTCCTTAACGAGCCACATTCCACCGCAGGTTGGATTGATCACGTTCAATGCTGCATCCACGTTTCCGGCTCCTGCATGATAGATATGCAGCACCATGCAACGGTACCAAAGCGAGGTCGAATCGCATGGAATTCCGCGCTTTGTCAACATCAAATTAAGCTGTGGAATGCACGTCGTACGGATCAGTTTGGCAGCAGCCCATGCCGACTTGTCGAAATCTTTTCGCTCGTCAACTTTCTTATTGACCTTCAGGCCCATAGAACGCGCCACTGAAGGCATCAGTTGAAATGAGCCCATCGCTCCAGCATAGGACTTTCTCACCTTGCCTGGACTCTCAATCAGAAGGATTGCCTGCGCATAAAACGGGTCAACACCTTCCTGCACGAACATCGGAACCGCACGGTTGATATCGGTGATTACTCCACCGGCGTTATAGAAATCGTTCTTACCGGCTGTGAACAGGATACGTGTTGTATCGCCCAAACCATATTGCGTGCGGATACTATCGCGTAATGCATTCTGCTTGGTTTCGCCGAGTTTGTCCCAATTAGCTACAGCCATAGTTCCGTAGATGGTCCGTGCACCATACATGCTCAGAACTCCGGAATCGGGAGTCATGGTCATTACTTTACGCCAGAAGACAATCTGGGGCATTGTGTCGAGTCCTTCTTCGTAAATCTGGTTGGTTTTCACCACGTAACACATCGCACTATCGTTGGGCGTTAACGGCCTCAGACAATACTCAAGAAACACAGGTTCCTGCGCAATCAGCGGCACATAGGTAAATCCTAACACGGTCGCAAGTGCAACAATTCCTCTCTTCATCATAATTCAGCTTTATTCCTGCTAAGAAAACGTATAGCGTTACGTTAAATTACCAAGAAGGTTCGGATTTATCAACTGTGAAGAGTTAATTGATGCTATTGATCGACTAAGTGTACCGCGTGACTGATCAAGTGAAATGCGCTTACAATACTCTGACAAATGAGGGGCGGTTAATGGTGCAATGATCCGATGATGCAATGATACAATTTGAATCGAACGTGCTATCACCATCAATAAAAAAGGGAACCGAAGCTCCCTTTCATTTGTTTCTGTTCTGATATCGAATCAATGGATCATTGAATCATCAGTTGAGGTTGTTCATCTGCGGATCAGTCATGAGTTTATCACTGACCTTATCACCGGGCGGACGACGCATTACGATTGTTACGAAGTTGGTGTTGTGCTGGATATAACCGTATTCGTAAATGAATTTATACTGATCGCCTTTTCGCGTGGTATAAACATGTGTGCAATATCCGAAGTGAAATCCTTTTTCGAGAAGCTTGTCGGAATGCAACGTGATCTTGTCTTCAATCAGGATATCACTAAGAATTCTCCGGTTCTTACGCAAAACGTTGTTGATGTTTCGCACATAGTTGTTCAGGTTGCTGTTCAGTTTGTTGTTGAATGCATTCCTGCAAATGTCGGAGCAGAACTTCTTGTCAGCACGTCCGTTTAAACTTTCTCCACAATCAATACAATACTTTGCCATAAATACAGTTTTTAGATTCGTTCATATAATCAATGTTAATACAAATAAATAATTGTTTAACACGAAATTAATGCTTTCATCGAAATATCAAAATTTTTTGAAAAAGTTTTTGTGAAAGGTGAAAGGATTGACCGTAGGTCAATAATTTTTTCAACAACTCTTCAAGACCTTAACCCTTTGAACCTAATGCAGACGCACATGTCAAGCCGACAAAGGGTTTAGAGCTTTGAGGATTTAGCCTTGTTAGTTTGGCATTGTTGCCCGTTGTGGTGTCGAGAACCTGACACTACCATGGGCAACAATGCCTAACGAGTAACAATTTTCAATGTTCAGTGGAAGCACCCTCAAAGGGTTAACAAAAAAAAATCCCCCCGATGGTATTTCGGAGGGATCTTAAAACTAAAAACCATGGCG
>CAYUTR010000242.1:0-7950 GCA_964447465.1 uncultured Chryseobacterium sp. | reverse complement strand
CCGGTTCGTCAATTCACACAAGCTTACTACAATGTGCAAAAAGGATTGGCTTCGATGGAGCGCATCAACGTAATATTGCACGCAGAGGAATCTATCAAAGACAAAGATCAGCCTGCAAGCATAAACGGTTTCAACAATGAAATTGAATACAGAAATGTAAGCTTTGCTTATGCACGCGGCGATGACGGTTATGCGTTGAAGAACGTTAACCTGAAAGTACAGAAAGGAAAAACGATTGCACTCGTTGGACAATCCGGCTCCGGAAAAACTACACTTGCAGATCTGCTTCCACGTTTCTACGATGCAACAGACGGAGAAGTCCTGATTGACGGAACAAACATCCGTGATGTAAGCATGCACGACCTGCGTTCGCTGATGGGAATTGTTTCCCAGGAATCCATTCTGTTCAACGATACGGTGTTCAACAACATAGCGTTCGGAACAAAAGGCGTTACGCAGGAACAAGTGGAAGAAGCAGCACGCATTGCGAATGCACACGAGTTTATCACTGAGATGCCGAATGGTTACCAGACGAATATTGGTGATCGAGGTTCGAAGATGTCGGGCGGACAACGTCAGCGTATTGCAATCGCACGGGCAGTTTTGAAAAATCCACCGGTGCTGATTCTCGATGAAGCAACATCTGCGTTGGATACATCCAGCGAACGATTGGTACAGGAAGCGCTGAATAACCTGATGAAAAACCGTACTTCAATTATCATCGCCCACCGCCTGAGCACGATACAGCATGCAGATGAAATTATCGTTCTGCAAAAAGGCGAGATCATGGAGCGTGGCAATCACGTTGGTTTGCTGGAGAAGCGTGGAATTTATCGTCAACTGTATGACATGCAGGCTTTTGTCTAGGTCTGCAAACCTTCCATAATAACCTGAATACGTAAGATTTGCACTGGTTTACACCTAAGCCTGAATGGCATATTGCTATATTTGCTTACATAAAAAATCAGGGAACAGACCATGAAACCCTGACGTTAACAGTCAGGGTTCACGAATTCAATCTTCAAAAAATAAATACCCATGAGTAAAAAATTTCTACTTTCTACAGTTGCGGTAGCAGCTTTGACACTTGCAGCAAACGCTCAAGCATTCATTCCTAATGCAGGTTTTGAATCGTGGGGAACCACTGCTGGCGAAGATCAACAACCGACCGGTTGGATCTCTTACAACGTTTTTACGTTCAGCTTATTTGAAACAACAGGCGCAAATCCTACTTCAGTGACGCAAGCGGGAACTCCGGATAATTACTCAGGAAATTACTCGGCAAAAATCACGACCGTGACTTTGCAAAGCAATCCGGACTCTACTGTTATTCCGAATACTGCCGGAGTACTTTATACTGGCTCTGTTGCATTTACTGCACCTTATCTATTTCCTGGATATGCTTCGCAGCAACGTCCGGCTTCAATGTCGTATTATGCAAAGTACACCCCGGTTGGTACCGATAGCGCATTTTGCCTTGTTTCGATCACGCACTGGAACGGTAGTTCACGTGATACTATCGCATGGGGTCTTGATGGAATGAATACAGCAATTTCGGCGTACCAGCAGCGTAACGTTGTGATGAACTACAATGGAACGTTCGCGAACACAATTCCAGATACAATCAGTATCATGTTCAGCGCGAGCAGCATATTCACTCCTCAAGTTGGTAGCGCGCTGTGGGTTGACGAAGTTGCTTTCAGCGGTTATGTTGGAATTTCAGAACGCGACAACAACAATGGCGTTTCAGTTTACCCTAACCCTTCTTCAACGATCACAGAGTTCGACGTAACTGCCGATAATGCATCACAAGTAATTGTGTACGACATGACCGGCCGCGAAGTGGTTCGTGAAAATTTCAACGGAAAAGTTGCCCGCGTAAATTCTGCAGAACTTGCAAACGGTTCATATACCTACTCAATCAGCAGCACTGAAAACGAAGTGTTGAGCCGCGGACAATTTGGTGTCGCACACTAGTCTGGTACTTAATTCTGGAAAACCCGTTATACTGAAAAGTGTAACGGGTTTTTCGTTCACAGTTATTACGTTGATGGTTCAGCGTTCGAAATCCGCCATACCTCCTGTTTTTGACCCTGAATAACCCTAAACTGTGAACTGTAATCCGGTATTATTGATCAGTTGGTAATTATTTCCCGTACAGTTATCATTTCCGAAGGGCTGCTAACGGTTGTTTGCATAATTTTGGTACAGCAAATTACATGAACAACCCTTCTTTCCTGATTATCACTTTTGCCGCAGTAGCGCTGTTCTCGTGCGGTGAAAACACAACGCCTGATGGTGAAACACTTGTTAGCGTTGAAGACCCCGAGAAGATTAATCAACTCGTCAACGAACAATTAGCTTCACAGCTTTCAAAAGTTGATACAGGCAAAACCTGGTCATTCGGAAGCGATACGATAACAGCAGTTCCGCAGGTCGTCGAATTCTATAAAGCAAATGCAAACTCCCAAAGCTGGTTCAGCGGCGGAAAGTTAAATGCAGTTGGCGATTCGATGATGGTCCTCATTCGCGATGCCGAATATTTCGGACTGATCCCGGAAGATTATCACATCAAGCAGATTGATAGCTTCCTTCTCACGTCATTCGATTCTGCAACTCAGTCTTATAATATCAACAAGATTGCAAATGCCGACGTGTTAATCACAGATGCTTACTTCGCGATGTTGGTGCATGCTTCGGTCGGAAGAATTGACAATGACAGCTCAAGGTCGCGCTACTGGAAGATTGCGAAAATGGACACGAACACCAACGTGGTGAATGTTCTTGTGGAAGCGCGCAAAACTTCTCAGTTCAGAAAATCAATTGAAGCACACGAACCTCAACGCCTCGAATACCAATCGGTGAAACAATACATGAACGCTTACCGCCGCGCAATGATCGGCATCACGTGGGAACATCTTCCTGATCGCAAAGTCGACAGTGTTGGATTCTTCCGTGGAGTTGATGCGCGTTTAGTACAGACCCGTGATTGGGATTCTACGATTGTCGGGAACGATTCATTGAAACGCGCAACAGCACTGAAGAAATTTCAGAAGCGATATTATCTTGAGCAGGATGGAAAAATTGGTCGCAACACATTGCTGGCAATCAACATGACACCTGAAGATTGGTACCGGCAGATTGCGATGAATCTTGAACGCTGGAGATGGGAACCTGCGAAGTTTGAGAAACGTCACATGGTCGTAAATCTTCCCGCTTACAAAATGACGGTCTGGGAAGAAGACACAATCGTGATGGAGTCTCGCATAGTTTGCGGTGCGGTGAAAACTCAAACGCCGGAGCTGGACAGTAAGATGAACCAGATCGTGTTGTATCCATATTGGACAGTTCCGTACAGCATTGCCTGGAAGGAAATTTTACCGCATGTGAAACGCGACACTTCCTATCTGCGCAAGAACCGTTACGAAGTTCTTGATCGCAACAAGAAAGTTGTTGATCCGAAGACGATCACCTGGAGTAAATACGGAAAAGGAAATCTTCCGTACCAGTTCCGTCAGATGACCGGAGATGACAACGCGCTCGGCGTAATGAAGTTTGAATTTTATAATCCGTTTGCGGTTTACATGCACGACACAAACGCGAAACGATACTTCAAAACAGAAACGCGCGCGTACAGCCACGGCTGCATGCGCCTGGAAAAGTACATGGACCTCGCACATTTTCTTTTGCGCGATGACAGTGTAAAATATCCGAAAGACACGTTTGACATCTGGGTGCAGCAGGATACGCAGCGTAGAATAAATCTGCGCAAGCCATTGCCGATTCACGTTCGTTATTTCACGTGTGTTGTGGACACAGATGGTGTTGTAGAATTACACACCGATGTTTATCTCCGCGATGAGCGCATGATGAAAGTGATTTACGCAGTACCGGAACCTGTTTCTCCAGCGGAAAAAATTCCCGCAACCCAGGATAACACTGGAAATAAGAACGAGAAGAAAGCGGGATTGGTGAGAAAACAATATCCGATCTCAACTTAAACGATTGTAAGCACTTAACTCCCGACTAGTTCGAAAACTTCGTATTAATCTTGCATCATCTAAAAAATATGCAAGATGAAAACGAAATACACAGATGAGAAGATTCTCAATCAGATTTATTTGATCAGAGGACAAAAAGTGATGGTTGACAGTGACCTCGCTGTCCTTTATGGAGTTGAAACCAAAAGATTAAAAACTGCAGTACGCAGAAACATTACTCGATTCCCAGAAGATTTCATGTTTCAGCTTACGCAAGAGGAACTTGAAAATCAAAGGACTCAAATTGAGTCCTTTAACCTACTGAAATACAGACCATTCTGTTTTACCGAGCAGGGAGTAACGATGTTGGCCTGTATACTGAACAGCCCGACCGCGATTCAAATGAATATTAGAATTATTCGTTTGTTTACCAAAATGCGGGAAAGCATAAACAATCAGAAGGAAGTTCTAGCTCGTCTGGAGCTTATTGAAAAAAGAGTTGGCGATCATGATGAAGGTCTTGTCAAACTTTTTGAAGCGATTCACCATCTTTTGGATCGCGAGCACATTCGAGTCCGCACTAAATCGATAGGCTTTAATAAGACCAGAGAATGAGCAATTTCTTTGCTTCCTTATCTCATCCATTGAACTACTTGATACTCAGCGGGTTTGAGGTTACATTTTGTGACCTCAAACCCGCTGAGTATCAGTCAAATAACAAAGGACGCAATTTGCGTCTTTTAACCTATTGATTTTCAAATATCTCTACCCCGCCCAATATTCCAGCTTATCATACGGATAACGCTTCGTATGAATCGCCTTCACCTCATCAAAAATGAGCTGACGTAGCTTATCAATGTTCTCGCGGTCGGTTGCCGAAATAAAAATGCAAGGAACGCTCAACTTGCTCATCCAGCTCTTTTCAAGTTCCTTCAAAGTGAGAATCTGCTTCTTCGTTGGATCCAGAAGATGCTCTTCTTTCGGAGGCTCCCGATAAGCATCAATCTTGTTGAACACAAGAATTGTGCGTTTGTCACCAGCGCCGATTTCTGTCAACGTCGTTTTCACCACATTGATCTGATCTTCAAAATTCGGATGAGAAATATCTACAACGTGAAGCAAAATATCTGCTTCGCGTGTTTCATCAAGTGTCGACTTGAACGACTCAACCAATTGTGTTGGAAGCTTGCGGATGAATCCAACCGTATCACTCAACAGAAACGGTAGATTTCCGATCACGACTTTGCGCACCGTTGTATCGAGTGTTGCGAATAATTTATTCTCAGCAAACACATTCGATTTACTCATCACATTCATGATCGTAGACTTTCCTACGTTCGTGTAACCAACAAGTGCAGCACGTACAAGTTCTCCTCTCCCCTTCCGTTGCGTTGCCATCTGCTTGTCGATGTGTTTCAACTCATCTTTCAGCAATGCAATACGGTCGCGCACATTACGACGATCTGTTTCAATTTCTTTTTCACCCGAACCACCGCGTGTTCCTGTTCCTCCGCGCTGACGTTCCAGGTGAGTCCACATACCAGTGAGTCGCGGAAGCAAATACTGGTAACGCGCAAGTTCAACTTGAGTTCGTGCATGCGAAGTACGTGCGCGATCAGCGAAAATATCGAGGATCAATAAATTACGGTCAACGACTTTTTTGCCGAATTCTTTTTCGAGATTTCGCTGTTGTGAAGGAGAAAGTTCATCATCGAAAATGACGATGTCAATATTATTGTCGGTGAGATATCGCTTTATCTCCTGCACCTTTCCGGAACCGATGTAGAATTTATTATCGGGATGCTCCAGTCGTTGAGAAAATCGCTTCAACGGCACCAACTGCGCGGTAGTCGCGAGGAATGCCAATTCATCCAGATATTCTTCCAACAAAACCGCGTCTTGTCGCTTGTCCATCACGCCGACGAGCACACAAGTTTGTTTTGCCTGAAGTATTTTAAGATTATCGATCATGAAATATTATCTGCTACACGCATCACGCTACTTGCGCAATGATTCAACATACTTTGCAATCGCTTCAATTTCTTCTTTCGTGAACTGGGATCCGAACGGCCGCATCGTGTTTCTTCCACTGGTAATTACGGCAACTGTATGCTCGTGCGACAACACACTTGTGGATAAATCTGTAGCTCCCGACATTCCGGCTTTTCCATCCGCTCCATGACAAACCAGGCAGTTGTCGTTATAAAGTTGTCCACCCGATCCTGCAACTACATTTTGCCCTTCAGTGGAGTTGCTGCTTCCTCCGCACGAATACACCAACGTTCCGACAGCCAGCACAAAAACAGAAATTGCGATCAAGATTTTCATAGACAGAAATTAAAACCAACCGCGTCCGGCAAACATTTCACGGAATGGCCAAGGGATGCAAGCAAGAACAATGATCAGCGATATAGTAAACATCCACGCAATGGTCTTGAATTTCTTCTCATCCGAAACTGCACGTTTTGCTTTTGCGCTTCCGATTGTCAATAAGATTGCCGCGATAAACATTCCAAGATTGTGTTCCACTGTGAAGAAACGGATAGCAGGATCTTTCATTTCGCCCATCAGATGATGCCAGCCTTTTCCGAAGAAAAGAACGAATCCGATAACAACCTGGAGATGAAAAAACATCACGGTAAAAGAAGCGAGTTTTTTATCAAGCGGCAGATATGTTTTCTTACCCATCACTCCGCCGATTGCTTTAAAAGCAGTGAAGATCAGCAGCAATAATACGATCCAACGTAATCCGGAATGTGCGGCAACAAGAGCTTCCATTTTTGGGTGGTTTTAGTCCGTCCAAAAGTACTGAAAAACGAGACTTTTCCGCCGTTCATCATCAGCCTATCCAATCAGTCTGAAAATAAGATACATTTGCCGCTTACCCGCTTGAATTTTAGCTGATGAAACATCTTATTTTTTCCCTGGTAGCGGCTTTTGCATTTACAACGGCAACTGCACAGGTAAGCACATTTCCCGTAAATGGAGCTCCCGATAAGCGTCATACTATTTTCGCTTTCACCAATGCACACATCCAGATTGATCCTGAAACGGCAATTGAAAAAGGAACGATGCTCGTACAGAACGGTCGTATCTTATCAATTGGCGCATCTGTGATTGTTCCGAAAGACGCGGTTGTGTATGACCTCACGGGAAAATATGTCTACCCATCTTTTATTGATCCTTACACCACTTACGGGATGCCTCAGCCTGTCCGCAGGAACTGGAATCCGAATCCACAATACGATGCGCAACGTTCAGGAGCATTTGGATGGAACGATGCATTAAAGCCGGAAGTAAATGCAAGCAGTTTGTTTACTTCGAATACAGATGCTGCGGCTGAAATGCGCGGTTGTGGATTCGGAACTGTAATGATGTTTGCGAAAGATGGAATTTCCCGGGGCACTGCCGGCGTTGCTACGTTAAATCCGGAAGACGGAGATAACGCTTCCCTGTTCAAAGACAAAGTTGCTGCCTGCTATTCATTCGACAAAGGTTCATCCTCTCAGGAATATCCAAGTTCGTTGATGGGTGCAATTGCCTTGTTGCGTCAGACGTATTACGATGCCGATTGGTATCGCACTGCGAAAAATAAAACCGAATTCAATCTCACACTCGATGCGTGGAACGCGAACATGGCCCTTCCTTCGATTTTTGAAACTACCGATAAGTGGAATATACTTCGCGCCGACAAAGTTGGTGATGAGTTCAAAGTGCAATATATCTTCAAAGGAAGCGGCAACGAATACCAGCGCATGGATGAAATGAAAGCGACAAATGGTTCTTTCATTATTCCATTGAATTTTCCTGAGCCGTATAATCTCGAAGATCCGTACGATGCAGAGATGGTCGATTACGCCGACATGAAACATTGGGAGCTTGCTCCGCTTAATCCCGGTGCGTTTGAGAAGTACGGAATTAAGTTCGCGCTCACTTCAAGCGATCTGAAAGACAAAAAAGATTTCTTCGC
>CAYUTR010000241.1:0-7954 GCA_964447465.1 uncultured Chryseobacterium sp. | reverse complement strand
TAACGCGACTCGTATTGACAGCTTCTCCTGTGGTAACGCGGATGAGATAAAGTCCGTTCGCTTCTCCACTCAAATCAATCTGCATTGCGCTGTTTGCATTCACAGTTGATTGTTGAGAAGAGTAAACAACGCGTCCTTGTACATCCGTGATTTCGATCACAACATCGTTCGCTTCATTTGTGAACGTAATTGCAAACGCACCGTTGTTCGGATTCGGATAAACGTTTATTCCGCCATTGTCGTTCTGCACAAACAGTCCGAGACAAAGATCAACGTTGATCGCAACTGAATCCATTCCGCTGCAACCGAGTGAATCGGTGTACGTGTAGACGAGGTTATGTAATCCAGCTCCCGCTGTATCGGGTTCAAATGTATTTCCGAAAACTCCAGGGCCTGTCCACGATCCGCCTGCTGGTGAACCCAACAACGCCACAGTTGGTTCTCCAGTACAAACAAAATTCAATGCCGCACTTGCTGCAACGGTGAAGTTTCCGCCAACGTTTACGTTAATTGCATCAGAACCGTTGCATCCGTTCGCGTCCGTTACAGTTACACTATAAGGTCCGCTCATGTTCACAGTAATCATTTGTGTCGTCGATCCTTCGCTCCACAAATAAGTGGCACCCGCAATTTGTCCGTCGAGCATAAGACTTCCGCAAACTGTAGTATCGTTCCCGAGGAAAATTACCGGGTTCATGTTCACCACGATCAGTTGGGTTGCAGTTGAAGAGCACCCGATTGCATCAGACCCGGTAACCGTGTAGGTTGTTGTAGTCATTGCAATGAGTGATTCCGTTGTATCAGTTCCGCCCGAGCTCCATGTATAATTCATTGCGCCGCTTGCCGTCATAATGATCGAAGTATTTTCACACACCATTGTTGACGTCGCGGTCACACTCACCACCGGAATCGGATTCACAGTGTAACTCAACGTTCCCGGTGCAGTCGTTCCACACGCATCTGTTGCAGTAACACTTACTGTACCTGAAGTATTTCCTACTGCAAGTACAATTGATGTTGTTGTTTGTCCGCTGATGATTGTTGCAGTTCCCGGAACTGTCCAGTTGTAAGACAATGCTCCCGGTACAGTTGATGATGTCAGTGTAATCGTGTCACCATCGCATGCCATGGTCAATCCTGTAATAGAAGGTGTAACTGAAGGCCCGAGTGTGTATGTGATCGTCACAGATCCATTACCGACATTCACTCCACCGTTATTATTTTGATTTGTTCCAACATTGAAGCTTCCTCCACCGCCACCAACACCTGCAGTAGTGTTTCCGCCTGAACCGCCACCGGAATATCCACCTCCGCCTCCACCAACAACATATGAAGAACCGCTTCCGCCTCCGCCAAATCCTCCACGCGCCAATGCGTTTGCTGTTCCTCCGGAACCACCATTCACAAATGCTAAACCACCTGTGTTGGCTGTCCACCCATCTGTTCCATTGGTAAGTAATCCTCCGCCAGCGCCCGATTGAAATCCGGATGACCCGACACTTCCTCCGCTACCTGCAGAGCCACCAATTCCGCCACCACCAGCCCCGGTGCCGCCTGTGGTAGTTACGTTTCCATGCTTGTCAGGAGAATCATTTCCCTGCGAACTTCCTCCGCCTCCTCCTGCAATAATCATTGGATTGTTTGAGTTGTCGGTAACAAAACTTCCGCCACCGCCGCCGTTACCTTGAGTTGCAGATGGTTGTTCGCCCACCAGTACGTTCAGTACCTGTCCTGGCGTTACCGTAAACGTTCCGATCATTGATGCGCCAAGTCCCTGTAATGTAGTTGAAGTGTTGTTGTGGCCACCTTCAGCTCCGCGGGCTTCAATCGTCACAGAACTAACACATGCTGGTACAGTGAACGTCTGGATAGCTCCGGTGTAAGTAAGAATTGTGCTGGATGTTTGTGCCGACAATGAAAGTCCAAGCAACAATCCGGATAAAACAGGTAGAGTTAATTTACTCATGTGATTGTATTTTTAGTTTTGAAATTCGTGAATCCTGACTGCAAATGTCAGGATTTCATTTTCATCTTATTATTTGTTGATGATGATTTTCTGCACGCCTTGTTGCGCATCAGTAATGGTTCGCATAAAATAAGTTCCGTTTGTCTCGGTATTGAGATCAATCTGAATCGTTGTTCCTGTTTGAACATTATTCAGCCTGCTTGTGTAGACAACACGTCCCTGGAGATCGGTGATTTCAATCGTGAATGTTTCGCTTGAAGAATTCGTTACAAGATTAAATGTGCCGTTGTTCGGATTCGGATAGACAGAGTATCCTGAAGCCGCATTCTCTTCTATACCAACGCATGCATTCACATTGATCGTAAGGTTGTAAATTCCTGAACAACCGTTTGTATCTGTATGCGTGTAGGTCACAATCTGCGGACCAGCTCCGATCGAAGGATCAAACATATTTCCTGTTACACTAGAACCCGACCATGTTCCGGGCGCAGGTAAACCTGTAAGTGTAACATCAGCATCATCCAGGCAAGGAGTCATGGAAGAAGCCATTCCTGTTACAACAGGATTCTGATTGATCGTCACATTCGCTGTATCGCTTCCCACACAACCATACTGGTCTGTTACAACTACGGAGTACATTCCGGAAGCATTTGCAGAAAGCTGTTGCTGTGTACTGTTATCATTCCACAGATAATTTGCGCCGGAATTTCCTGCATCGAGAATTACACTGTTGCCGCAAGCAGCAGTATCGCTCAATAGAACTACCGGCGGTACATGCACTGTAACAGTGATAATATTTGATGTGTCATCCGGACACATTCCATTCGAGGCGATTGCCATGAACTGATATGTTCCTGTGTCTGCCAATGTAGGTGGAACATGATTGAACGGATTTCCACTTCCTACTTGCTGCCAGAACGGAGCTGCCACTAACATAACCCACCAGTCAAGATTTCCACTTTCACCAACTGACAGCAGGTTAATCGAATCGCCGGGACAAACATCATTACCGCCGGAGCAGGAAATAATTCCTCCACTTGGTGCAGTGACCATTGATACAACTACAGAATCAATTGATGAACAACCGTTGATGTCAGTCACAGTTACGGCATAAACTCCGCCTACTGTAACGCTTAGCACTTGCTGCGTAGAATTATCACTCCACAAATAAGTGCCCCCCGCGTTCTGTGCATCGAGAATGATTCCTCCGCACACAATTGTATCAGGACCTAAGTTTACTGTTGGCGGCGTGTTAACGAGAACGGTTGTAGTTGATGTATCGGTGCAACCGTTTGCATCTGTCACAAGTAACGTGTACGTAGTTGGTCCCGATGGAACATCACTTGCAACACTGCCCGACATATTTCCCGGCATCCAATTGTACGTGTAGTTCATTGTGCCGCCCATCGCCGTTCCGATAAGCATTGCAGTATCTCCGGGACAAACGTTTCCATTGTTAGCGGCTGCTGTCATGAGTGGTTGTGATGGTTCCGTGATGTTGAATGTCGCAGAAGTTGTACAGCCATTCGCATCTGTTACATCACAAGTGTACGATCCTGCAGTTAATCCAGTCGCCATTGCACCGTTTCCACCGGAAGGTGACCAGCTGTAAGTATATGTTGGAGTTCCTCCGGAAACCATCACCATTGCATCGCCGTTTGTTCCACCGTTGCAGGAAACATTTGTCTGCATAGTAGTTGCTGTAATCGCTGCTGGTTCTGTTACGGTAACAACAGTTGCATTCGTGCAACCGTTCGCATCAGTCACCGTGCAGGTGTAAGTGCCTGCAGGAAGACCCAATTCAGTTGCGTTAGTTCCACCTGAAGGAGCCCAGCTGTATGTATATGGGGCTGTACCACTTGTTACCGTTACAGTTGCCGATCCATCTGAATATCCGAAACAAGATGGACTTGTGAATGATGATGTTGTAACCACCGCTGGATTACCGATTATGAATTCGTCATACTCTGCGTTTGAAGCTGAAAGATTGAACAGGTGTACACGATCTACCGCTGTTGCTGTTGGCGAACGGAATGCCCATCCTGTAAGAATCAATGCATTGTTTATGTAAATGTCCATCGTCCGCGTTGTCCAGTTCATGTTTCTTGCTTCAACATGATACCATGTATTGGCAGTGATCGGATGATTGTAACCTGTTGTATTGAAAAAACGCAGACCCGAAGTTGCATTAAAATAACAGAACACTACACCATTATCACTTACGATATTAGCATCACCCACTACAACGTAACCGTTTGCAGCATTGGTAACATCAGTGCGCATCCACCACGACATGTATATAGGTTGTCCAGACGTGAACGTTGCATAATTGCCGACATAAAAACCGCTGGTGCCGCTTGCCATCAGATTAAATGTTCCGGATGGAGCACTAACTGAAGGAATTGTATTCGTGTAACCCGCACCGGCAACCCACGGAAGTGCAAAAGTTCCGGATTCAAAACCCTGGTTGAATAATTGTACACATTGTGCTGATACAGTGCCGAAGGTCAAAATCAAAGCGCTGCCTGAAAGGAGTAGAGTTTTTTTCATACGGGGGTTGAATAAAGGAAATGTTTGCCAACCAAATATAGTAAATTTAGGAAGGGAAACAGGATGAAGACCATACTCATTACAGGCTCAAATAAGGGCATAGGCTTTGAAATTGCACGGCAATGTGCGGTGCAGGGACATCGTGTGGTTATTTCAGGTCGGGATGAAACGCGACTAGCCCTTGCGCAGAAGAAATTGATGGATGCCGGATTGAAATGCGCCACCCTGAAAATGGATGTTAGTGATGCGCGAAGTATTGAGTCGGCCGCCGAACTTTTCGGAAAAATGTTTCCTGTGCTTGATGTACTGGTGAACAACGCAGGAATCATTGTTCGCAACGACGATTCACTTTCTTCAGGTGAAGATGCCGCACTGGAAGAAACGCTGCATACAAATTGCTACGGACCGTTGCGCACAGTAAAATCGTTTCTGCGTTTCATGAAACAAGGATCACAAGTGATCAATATTTCCAGCGGTGGCGGTTCAATGACAGATCCCATTGGAGGATGGTCGCCTGCGTACTGCGTTTCAAAAACCATGCTCAACGGAATCACGCGTCATCTCGCTTATGAACTTTCCGAAAAAGAAATTCGCGTGAATGCAGTTTGTCCGGGATGGGTAAAAACCGACATGGGCGGAGAAGGTGCAAACCGAACCGTTGACAAAGGAGCAGAAACTCCGGTATGGCTTGCGAATGATGGCGCGAAAGACAAAACCGGATTGTTCTTCCGCGATAAAAAGGAAATACCGTGGTGAGTGAAACTCTCGTCCGCATAATATCTAACTTCGACGTATGAAACACATTTTGCTTTTTTCTCTCCTTGTGTTCAGTGCGTTTTCCTGCAAGAACGATAGACCACCTGAAGATGTTCCGCCACCTGTTACAACTCCTGACATCAACAACACTTACGGTTACGGTGTGCTTGATAATATCAAAGGCATCTGGAATGGACCTGTAACCTCTACAACCGCCTTGGGAAGTTACCCGGAATGGATTGTCGACTTTCGTCCGATTTCTCCATCACAGATTTCTGCGAAGAATGAATTGGACTCGGTGAACAGCATTCACATGTCTTTCTTCATTGCGCTGCATAACAACGAATACAAAATTGCATTTCGCAATGGCGGAGGTTTCGGCGGACAACAACGCATTTCCTATTTTCTGGCAGACAGTGTTTCAGAAACTGCGAATGAATCGTTTTTTCGTTTTTCAGAAGTGATACGCGGAACAGATCGTGCGTTTACTGAAGTGTTGTTTCGTGCAGATAGTCTTTACATCAAATCGTACACGAACGTTTATAATACACTTACAACACCGACACTTCACATGACGTGGGCAGCAAAACTGCAGGATACAACGAGTTGTCAGGCTGCTGTTACTCAGTTCAGCTTCCCGCAGAAATCGAATGCAATTGATTTCACGCACACATTCGATAGTCTTGCTGAATCGATTTACTACAGCCTCGCTAGTGATCCATATCCGGAAACTTCACAACCGTATCTCGGACAAACAGCGATTACGTATTCCTATGCCGGAACGTATTCGCCGGTTGCTACGAATCGCGTGATACTCATTGTTACCACGCAACCTTTATTCAGCGGATTCACATTTCTCTCTGCGAATCTGAAATTCCGTTCGCGTTACGTTCTGTTACCTGCAGATGATCTTGATTTTACTTTCAATTACATGCATCCCGGAACATACTATGTGTATGCGTTCTACGATTCCGATGGCAACCTGGCGGCCAGCAGCGGAGATTGGATCAGCACCGCGAATTCTACTTTTACACTTGGTGCAACATCTGCAACAGCCGGTTCTGCTTACATCAACTTCACAATACCTTAGAGAACTATGAATAGATTTCTGATCGTATTAGCATCAGTTGTTCTTTCGATCCACGCCGGAGCACAAAACTTTCCTGTGTATGGACCCGAAGTCAAGGTTTTCATTTCCGGATACACGGATCACGCGATGGAACCCTTTCTTTCTCCCGATGGAAATACATTGTTCTTCAACAATCTGAATTCCGGCGATAGCACAAGACTACATTATGCGACACGCGTTGATGACTCAACTTTCACTTATATGGGTCTTGTCACCGGGGCGAATGAACCAACGAATCCACAACTCAACGCAGTTGCATCGCTCGATACAACAGGAAACTTTCTCTGGGTTTCTGTTCGAGGATGGCCGGGCGATATGGACAATCTGCATCGCGGCGATTACTCGAACGGAACTGTTACGAATGTAAATCGTGTGCACGGAACATTTTATGTTTATCAGCCCGGATGGATTGTGATGGACGCCGCAGTAACGCATGATGGAGGTGAGCTGTATTATTGTAACGCGTTCTTCGACACGTGCGTGGTTCCTTGTGCGGCTTCATTGGGAATCGCGTCTAAAGTCAACGACTCTACTTTCAACACGATTGCTTCTTCCCAAAATATTCTTCAGCATGTGAACGACACCAACTATTGCGTGTATGCTCCGGAGCTGAGTGAAAATGGATTGGAATTGTATTTCACCCGATATCTCATTGGAGGATTGAGCACCGAAATATGTGTATCTGTTCGTCCGACAGTTGCAGATACGTTCAGCTCACCGCTTGTTCTTATCACAGAATTTCCGAACGTCCCGGAAGCTGCGACCGTGAACACTGCAGGAACTTTGATGTATTACCACAAGAAAATCAACGGCACCTATGCTATTTTTCTTCGTTATCGTGATCTGACGAGTGTGGCTGAAGAAAATCAGAATGCGCTACGTATTTATCCAAATCCGGCGAATGATGTTGTTTTCATTGAGGGAACTCTTCCCGGCGATGAAATAACAATTGTGAACGCAGCAGGACAAACTGTAAAACAACAAACAGGTACTTCTGTAATTTCGGTTGCTGATCTTTCTGCAGGAATTTACTTTGTGAATGTCCGGCATGGAGAAATGATGCTTACCTCAACTTTTTCGATACTAAGATGACGTCATGCACTTGCCACAAAGAATCAAAGCCAATAAGGTTCACTAAGTCTTTGTGTAACTTAGATTCTTAGGGCCTTCGTGGCAAATTCTCAAAACCTATCTTGTATGTTCGACCCAAAAGCAATTATTCATCAGCTCGACCGCAACGCACCGGTATTGTTCGGAATGTTTTCTTCCATTCCACAAGATGCGCGTCTCTGGAAATCTGCGCCCGAAAAATGGTGTGCACTGGAAATTCTTTGTCACCTCTACGACGAAGAGCGGGAAGATTTCCGTGCGAGAACCAAACATGTTCTGGAAACTCCGAAGGATCCAATGCCGGGAATAGATCCGGTGAAATTGGTTACCGAAAGAAATTACATCGGACAGAATTACGACACGATGCTTGCGGGTTTTCTGCAGGAGAGAAAGGGTTCAATTGCGTGGTTGAATTCACTGGCGAATCCGAATTGGGAGAGTGC
>CAYUTR010000240.1:0-7993 GCA_964447465.1 uncultured Chryseobacterium sp. | reverse complement strand
CCCGCGGGCTGAACCCATGGTTCGACAGGCTCACCACAGGCGCGGCTGAAGAAATTCATGAATCAAGCTGAAGTTTTTTCATTCTAGGTACAGCTCTCAAGCGGTCCTCAATTTACCTGACTCAGGAGCGTAGGGGTCGCAAAATATTTTCAGGCTATTTTTCCGTTGAAGCGTGCACTTTAAGCGGACCCAGCGCGGCGAAAAAATTGCGATTAAAGCATAATGTCGTTGCTCCCTGCTACACATCTTCTTAAAGTCAACTTCGCGCCTAGGGACGCGGTGCACGCGCATCCCGATAGCTATCGGGAGAGAAAAATTGTATGAAAATATTACGCGACCGATTTTTTGCTCCACTTTTTTCTAAAAAAAGTGGAAAGAGAAGGATTAAGGGAGATGACGCTTGTAAAGGATCAGTGATCAATGTTCAACGCACAAGTGTCAAGGGAAAGTATCCTTGTGCACATCCCGGAACAACAACATATCCTTCAACTTCAGTTCCTTCTCAGTATCAAATCCACACGTTTCTTCCCACGTTTTCGGATTCCGATAAGTTCCGAAAAGCATATCCCACCAAACGATATCGCCATAGTTGTATTTGTGTTTTTCGAACTCGTGATGAATGCGATGCATTTCCGGTCGCTGGAAAATATATCCAACCCATTGTGGTGTTTTGATATTGGTGTGATAGAAAAACTCGCCCAAAGCAGTACACAGCGTGTAAATAGCGCCGGCTTCTGCGCTTAATCCGAGAAAAGAAAATACAAGTAAGCTTCCGATGATTGAATTCACTGTCATCTCCAGCGGATGTTTGTAGAATGACGTGATCACTTCAAGCCGTTGTGGACTGTGGTGAATCTGGTGAAATCGCGTCCACAGAAAATCAACAGTATGTCTCCACCTGTGCCACCAGTAGAAAATGAATGTGGCAATGAAGTAAGCGATGCAACCTCCGGCGATCGGAGAAACATGCTCCGATAAATTAAAAACACTGAACGCAGATAGCCATTTCTCCCAGGTGAATCCGGCGACGACAACTACAATTAGCTGAACGAAATTAATTGCGAGTACTCTGATCGTCCACGTAGGAACAGCGGGCAGCTTCCAGCCGGGAATCATTCGCTCGAGAATAAAGCAGAATGCAAACACTCCAATGATAACGGGTAGCATAGTGGGTAGGTTTTGGTTTCACTTCCGTTGATTGAAGCAAAGCGACAAAACATATGTCAGGACAGTATCTGTTAAATGTGAAGAGATGCGATGAAGTGTTGTGGGGTGTTAAATTTTCGTTGACCCTTGAACATTGTGCGTTGTTAGTTGATACTTTATGTGTGGCTCGAACATAATCCGGCTCGCGTTTCTTCACCCGCGGGCTGAACCCATGGTTCGACAGGCTCACCACAGGCGCGGCTGAAGAAATCCGTGATTCAAGCTGAAGTTTTTTCTCCAAGGCACACTCTTCAGGCGGACCTCAATGTCCCAGATGTTGAGGCGGTAGGGGTCGCAAAAATTTTTCACGCGTAATTTTTCCGGGGACGCGGGCACTTAAAGCGGGCGAAGCGCACGTTTCTTCAGCCGCGGGATAAACCCGCGCGGCTAAAGAAATTCACGAATCAAGCTGAAGTTTTTTCCTCCAAGCCTCGCTCTTCATGCGGTCCTCAGTTTCACAGCTCTTGAGGCGGAAGGGGTCGCCAAATTTTTTCACGCGCAATTTTTCCGTGGACGCGGGCATTTTAAGCGGGCCAAGCGCGGCCAAAATTTCTGATTGAGGAGTAACGTTGTTGCAAGGTATCTGCGTGTTCTTAAAAGAAAAATCGCGCCTAGGCACGCGATGCACGTGGACACGAGAAAAATAGCGTGAAAAAATTAAGCGACCGATTTTTTGCTCCACTTTTTTCTAAAAAAAGTGGAAAGAGAGAAAACATCTTCGTGTGCTGTTTGAGCGAGAGACCTGAGCGGGATCTGTTCAATGCACAAGTGTTATGGGTAAAAAGGCCGAGAGCTCTGCGTTTCCGCAAAGCTCTCGTCAAGTTACAGACCTGTAAGCCGGGTTCTGTCTCCTCAAGCGACACGTCGCTCTTGGTATCCGCCATTTCTCTGGGATCACAATCACTTGTGACCTCTAGCAACCTACCCGTTACATCGACTTGCGTCACCGGCGAACAGCCGACTCTCCGAAGAGAATGCAACCTATTTGGTTTTTCAACACCTGTGGTTTGCCCCGCACAACATCACTGCTGTACGCGTGTGCTCTTACCACACGATTTCACCCTTACTTTTCGCCGAAGCGACTTAGCGGTATGTTTCTGCTGCACTTTCCGTCCCTCAGCAATTTCTCACTGAAAGCCTTCCCGTTAGGAAGCAGGTTGTTCTATGTTGCCCGGACTTTCCTCCATCCATTGCTGAACAGCGGCGGATCAGTCTGCGGTGCAAAGGTAATGCGCAATAATCAATGCGCAATGCGCACTTACAAGTTAATGTACTGCGCATTGCGTATTGATTATTGCGTATTGATAATTGCGTATTGTTATTTCGCAGGAAACCAAAGATGTATTCCAATCGAAATTCCCATTGAACTCGCAGGGAAATAGAAACTCAGATCTTCATCTGGCTCACCATCATTCGGCGGATTGGTTGTTGTGTATTCGTCAACATAATTGGTTTCTTTCTGACGAATGGTCATCGAGCCAAGCTGATCTTGTCCATCTACATCAAGTGTCGTGATTTCAGAATGCGTCGGAGCATAATTCTGTGCGATCAATCCAGCCTCAACGAAGATTCCGAAAGATTCACTCACATGATACGTTAAACCGAATCCTGTGCTGAAACCAACAGACATTCCGCCGTCGTATTCTTCGATGCTGTGATACGATGAACTGAATGCAGGTCCTGTAGTGGTTGTTTCCACTTCATTGATCACTCGTGTCCCAACTCCTACCACAATTCCAATGCGGATGTAAGGATGTACGTTGCCTTCATTACGATCAATGCGGGCACCCAGCATCAAGCGGTGTATGTTGGCACTCATTACCTGTGTACCTGTTTCAACGTTTGCAGAAGAAGCGTCATTGATATCCGCAGTGATTTTTGAACCGATCAGCATACCATAACCAATTTCAATTCCAACATTCGGGTTGATCTTGTGACCAATTGCAATCGCAGGCATGAATCCTTGTCCAAGACTGTTGTAAATACCCTTGTAGGTAGTTGAGCTTTGGCCCTGATTGTAATCGACCATCATCAACTGCTGAATTGCAGGAGCATTGTATCCAACACCAACGTTGATGTAGAGCTGTGCTGTTGCTGTATGCGAAATAAGCAGCGCTAAGGCTGCGAGAGATGTAATCTTTAGGAGTTTCATAGTTCGTTAGGTTTTAATATTGATGTAAATTTCAATCAATAAAAACCTGTGGAACTAAACTTTTCGTGCGTTAGAAGTAAAGCAACGATGGTTGGCAGTAACACGCATATCGTAAGTTTGGATTGGGGATATTATTGCACAGTCGGTTCTTTCGCAACTTCCGGATAATCTCCAAAACTATAAGTCACACCGACAGCTACTCCGAATGAATTCATCATAACCTTAATGCCGGGATTATCCATCGATAAATCTTCCTCGCGTTGATATTCATTATATACGACTGAATGATCCATGCGCTTCGGTGTCCACGATTGTATTGTAAACTTCCCTTTGATGTTGAAACTCCAATTTGAATCACGATTCATGGCGACGCCACCTCCGATGGAATAACCTATACTCAGTCCTCCTGTATACAATTCGTAATAAGTGCCAAACCGCCGGCCATTTGGTCCGTGGCCATTTGTGTCAATCGAATATGCTTTTCTAAAATCGGGATCAACCAATACTTGAATTCCACCCATGATGAATGGTTGCGTTTTTTTCTTGCCGATAAAAAAGTATCCGAAAATTCCAGCCCGATCAGAAGCATTCAACACTCCAACTCGTGTCATCGTAATGCCGTCTCCTGAATCCGTTTCTGCGTAGTCAATCGCTGCGAAGTAATTATATCCGTGCCTTACGTAGCTAATTCCTGCTTCTACATTTTTCCAAAACCGATATCCGGCTTCCGTCTCTATTATCCAGCCTCCACCTAATCTTCCACTGAAATTAGTTGGTGAAGGAAATCGTTCGGGAAAACGATCGAAATGGTAAAATTCCTCCGGACCATTAGATCCCGCAGCACCCAATTGGCACCGAACATATCCTTGCGCGTTCAGAGAAAAACTGACTGCAATAAGAATTGAAGTGAGAAGAGTACGCATGTGCCGGGTTTTACCGAAGCAGTAACGCATACTTGCTCAAATTAGTATCTCACTGAAGAAATTACCTGGCCCTCAATTAAATCACTTTCCCGGATTTAGTGGCAAAACGAATTGAATACGTAATCGAAAGTTTAGCGCCAATGCCGTTCAAGGAATATGTATTCCCCAGTTGCTCCCTTGGTTCGTCAGCTTGAGCATTCAGATTTGGTTCTGTATAACCGTCAACGAATACAAAGTGTTTCACAGAGTATGAGAAGAAAGGCAATTGATCTACTCCATCATATTCATTTTTTGTCATCTCGCCCTTGTCGGGCGACCATGTCTGAAAATTTCCAAATGCCTCCAGGGCCATTGATAATCCTTTGAAAAGTTCATAAGAGATTCCGGCCGATTGACGAAATCCGATTGCAAGATTGCCTTCGTATCGCTCGTTCCGATAATATTTAGAACCGTCTTCCTGAGAGTAATTCATCGTCATAACCATATTAGTTCCTATGATCAAACCCGATTTGAACCATCCGGAAATTCTGTTCTTCCCAACAGCATATCCTAACTGCGGTATAATTTTCAGCCCTTCCAGATCTGCATCACGGTGTATATGTCGAACATATGGAGTAGCAGTGGAATCGTAAAAGTCATACGACAAGTCGTTTGCATTAAAACGCTCTACATTAACTTCACACACGAATCCGCTTGGAAATCTATAACCAACCATTCCGCCAATCGAATTTCCTCCTCCAAACGAACCAAACATGTTCTTAAAGAGAGCGAAACCTGAAGATCCAGTGGAAAAATCCGAAGCAATCAGATGTTTCATGATTGGTGTGGAATATCCATAAGAAAAACCGAAATACGTTTGTGACTGGAGAAATGAACCGCTGAGTAAAATCAGCGAAGTGATGAGGAGAAGTTTTTTCATATGTACGTGTTTCTCGAAATATACGTCGATCAACACGCGTCACTTCGCAGCAATCTGCAAATGGATAGTTTGAATATGTAAGTGGGGTTATTATAGAATCTCCGCCTCAGTCGCCCCGAATCCATAACGGGCAAACGAACCATCGTGAATGCGCACACCTTTATAAGTCGAAAGTACTTTTCTCACTTCCGCTTTCAATCGCCCATTCCCTATTCCGTGAATGAAAACAACTTTACGCATGTGCGCCGCGATGGCTTCATCCATTTCTTTCTGAACACGTCGCAATTGAACATCGAGTAGTTGCGCATTACTCATGCCGCTCCAGTTCTCCATCAGTTCTTCAATGTGCAGATCAACTTCTTTCTCGAGAGCCTGGTGCTTCTGGTGCGGAACGGAAATTTTCTTCGCAGTATTCATGCGCTCTTTCAACGCCATCATGCGCTTGAGATCGTCGTTGCTCACGAATGGTTTTTCTTCTTCCAGCGGTGCATCACCAATCAAAGCAATCTCCGCAACGTAGCATTTCTTCTCCGTGAGTAAATGCGATTGATACGAAGAATCTTTCATGAACTTCACGCCACGCAACTTGATCGTGTTGCTTACAGGCGGATGATGTTCGTACACTTCGTCGCTATAGAAAAGCACATCCGTTTTCGCCTGACCCCATGCGTCAATATCTGCAGGAGTCATCGTGTCAACGTCTGCTTTTCTCCCAGGTCCCAACATTCCCGACTGAATGCAGATCCAGTCTTGTCCATCTTTCAATGATACGGTGAAGAACACGTGGTAATTACTGCGATTTAGAACGTACACATCAATCTGTCCCGCCGAAGGAATATTCTGATTCTGCGGTTGGAATACGAGATAAATTCCATCAGGAAAACCAGGATTGATTACTTCGTGAGCACTTGATGTCGATTTGGTTTCATACACCGCCTGCGGTTCTTCAACGCGTGATGATCTTTCATGCGATTGCACCGGAACCAATTCTTTCAGCGGAAACGGATATTCAAATCCATCTTCCACTTCCACAATAGCCATTCCACCTCCGCTATTGCGGACGAATGTTCCTTCACCAGTTTCGTTGAGGAATCGGACTTTATCGCCTTTTTGGAATTGCACAAGACAAAAGTAGGAAGAAGGGACGAGGAATAGGGAACGCGGAATGAGGGATGCGTATCACCAAAAATGCGTAGATGGATTAACATCCGTTTCCGTGGAAAAATAAGCAGCGCACGAGCTTCGAGATCGCTTTAGCGATCCTCCGTTTCGCGTGGGCTTAGCATACAAAGTACGTCTCCGTTTCGCCGTGCCTCCGTGTAGAGCTCGCGCAGCGTTCGCCACAGACAACCTCAGACCATCTCGGGCTTCAATACACTTTCGTAAAGCTCTTCGTACTGCGGCAGGATAACCTTCAGATCAAACTTCTTCGCGTGTTCAAATGCAGCCGCCTTGAATTTCTGCAGCAGCGCATCATCGGAAAACAATTTAATCGCGCTGTTCGCCATATCGTCGACATCTCCAACATTGCTGGTGAATCCCGTAACGCCGTTCTTATTCACTTCTGGTAATCCTCCGGTATTTGTAGAAATCACCGGGACTTTTGACGCCATCGCTTCGAGCGCAGAAAGACCAAAACTTTCTGTTTCCGAAGGAAGAATGAACACATCGGCAATCGACAACACTTCATTCGGATTTACAATCTTTCCAAGCGAAACAATATCATCGCAGGTTTGCAGCTTGCGACAGAGTTTGTCGATGTTCGCTCGTTCAGGTCCGTCACCAACAAGTATAAGTTTGGTTGGAATCTTTTTACGGACTTTATCAAACACATGAAGTACATCTTCCACCCTCTTCACCTTACGGAAGTTGGAAACGTGAACCATGATTTTTTCTCCGTTCGGCGCAAATACATGTCGGTTACATTGTTCAGACGGTTGACCGTAATCTTCAATGCGAATGAAGTTGGAGATTACCTGAACTTCTTTCGTGAGTTTGAAGTATTTCAATGTATCGGCACGCAGACTTTCCGAAACGCAGGTCACAGCATTCGAGTTATTGATCGCGAACGTAATCACCGGCTCGAAAGAAGAGTCGCGGCCCAAAAGCGTAATGTCTGTTCCGTGAAGTGTTGTGATAAACGGCAAGCGTATTCCGCGGTCTTTGAGAATCTGTTGCGCCATAAACGCTGCCGATGCGTGTGGAATTGCATAATGCACGTGGAGTAAATCCAGCTTTTCGCTGATCACTACATCCACCATCTTGCTCGTCAGTACCAACTCGTACGGTTGATAATCGAACAGCGGATAATTCGAAACCACTACTTCGTGATAAAAAATATTCGGCGTGAACGAATCCAGTCGCACCGGCTGACTGTACGTGATAAAATGCACCTGGTGACCTTTTGCCGCGAGAGCAATGCCTAGTTCCGTTGCAACAACACCCGATCCTCCAAAAGTTGGATAGCAGACTATTCCGATTTTCATGGTGCAAAGATAGTGCGGAGTTCTGAGATTGGTGGCTAACGCTGCGCGGGCTTTACACGGCGGCACGGCGAAACGGAGAAAAATTCTAAGCCCACGAGAAAACGGCGAGTGCGTGTTAGCCGATCCACAAGTGGATCGCTTTCTCGTCTCCAAACGAGAATAGAGATTGCTTTACCGATCTGCCGTGTCGCCCGGGCTTAGAATACATAATTCGTCCCCGTTTCGCCACTTAGAACGCCGCAGAAATGCCGTACTCGACTTTATGACTACCACCAAGTTTAGAAATCGCTTTAGCGATTCGCCGTTT
>CAYUTR010000239.1:0-8043 GCA_964447465.1 uncultured Chryseobacterium sp. | reverse complement strand
CCCGATCTCAGCCTTGCTTTTTCCGTTGCTTTCACGAAACGCTCAAACAGGAATGGTTTGACGAGATAATCAATTGCTTCGAGTTCGAAACCTTCCAATGCATACTCAGCATAGGCGGTGGTAAAGATCACCAATGGTGACGGATTCAGTTTTGCCAATAACTCGATCCCGGAAATGTCGGGCATCTGAATATCGACAAAGATGAGATCAACCGGATGTTTCTGATAATATTCAAGCGCTTCAATCGCATTTTCACTTTTCTTTTTGAGATCGAGATAGGGAATCTTGCTAACGAAGCCGGCCAGAAGCTCAACTGCCAACGGTTCGTCGTCAACAATCATACAGGTGAGCACATTATTTTTCATCTTAGGCAGTGAGCGTTAATTCGACATCAAAAATTGCGTTAGCGTCATTGATGCGCAGGTTGTGTTTGTCGGGATACAATAATGTCAATCTTCTCTTCACGTTTTCCAGTCCGATGCCTGAACTCAATTCGCTCTTTCCTCGTTCGTGAACTGTATTCTGAACACAAAATTTCAGTTCTGACTTTTCGACGGTACATTCAATTCTCACGAACGAATTAGCCACGTAACTCAATCCATATTTGAAAGCGTTTTCAACGAAGGGAATTAACAACAACGGCGCAATTTCGAAATTCTCCACCTCACCATTAATAACAAAGGTTACCTCAATGTCTTTATTAATGCGCATCTTCTGTAAATCGAGATAATTCCGAAGGTATTCAATTTCGTCTTTCAATTTCACCGTCGAAGTAGCGGAACCAAAGAGCATGTAGCGCATGAGGCCCGAAAGTTTCGCTATCGCTTCTGCAGCTTCCGGATCATCACTTCTGTGACAAAGTGCATAAATATTATTGAGCGAATTGAAAAGAAAGTGCGGGTTGATCTGCGATTTCAAAAAAGCAAGTTCGGCGGCGATCTGTTTCTTCTCTGCCTCCTTGCGCATAATTTCATTGCTGAACCATTCTGTTGTAATTCGCGACACGGTGCTTACGCCCCAAACGATTAGTGCCAGAAAAGCGGCGTCATAAATCTGGTGTTTGAGTTTCCAGCCCAGAGTATCGTCCGTCGAATAAAAAATATAGTGATTAACAATGTTAATTCCCATTGTGACGACAATTCCAGCAATGATCAGCAGAATATACAACGCTACTTTTCTTTTTGCCAGATAGCGCGGAATGAGTACCAGCGAATTGTAGTAGAACAAAGAAACGAGCAGGGCCGTGGATATTACGTATCGGGGAAGGAGTGAAACAACACTCGTATTACCTGATTGAAGAAAAAGCGGGTACCCCAAAACAACAAGCCATAGAATTGCGTGGGTGACTATCTTGAATACATTGTGCTGTGACGATGTTCTATTAGTCATGTTCGACCGGTTGATACTAACGATGCATTCGAAGCTAAGCGGCCCACAATTAGGCGCGATCCATCAGATTCAAATATATAAGTTTCATTTTAGTACCGATCGATTTAGAATCGACGTCGGGATTGGCCTTGTTGTGATGCAGCGTGCGGTTAAATGCCCTAATGACACGAGAGTCGTACGGTAACTTTGTAAATCGAACGGGTGTGGTGATTCCCGCACGGCACGATTACTGATCTTTAAATGTTTTCGGAACTTTGGGATCGGTTAGAATAATAATGTGCGCCTGATTTTTGTATTGCGACATATCGGCTTTCCTGAATTTTTCATCACTTAATGTCGAAATCACCAGGACTTTTTTGGTCGGCGCGTATTTTTGAAGTTGCTGAAATATTCCAAAGAAATCGTCGCTATGAAAACGACCATTCAAGTGAAGAACTTTAGCATTTGGTTTCGAGTTAAACGCGGTTGAAATTGTGTAAGCCATTGTCGCATCCCAGAGAGATTGTCCGCTGAGACTTCCCGGCATTCCTGTCGGAACGACCACCACACTGTCGGTGCCATGTTTGCCTGCTACCTTCATGTTGTATCCCATTATTTCGCGAAGCTTAGTGTAGTACGCACCTTGCGCAGTATCAAAAGGCAGTGGAGCGATCCATGTTTTTGCGAGAGGGGAAAGTTTAAGAAGTTCAGCTTGTCCTTTCTTGTTAGTTAAGCTCACGTAACGCATTGGAGCATTCGCGGCATAAACTTCCAGCTTATTTGTTTTAGCGTATTCAACTAATGGACGGTAGTCCCTGTAGTTCGACCAGACACGTGCATCCTTTTTGAAGTGAGATTCTTTGATCATTCCGTCCATATATTCATCCAGAACGTTCTGAACATCACGGTCGAACATCTCCATTGTTAGCGCAACGCTGTCGCCATACTTTTCATGCATTTTTTTGTACAATGCAAATTGTAGGAAGTGTGCAACCGAATCATTGTGTTCTTCCCCGAACAGAATTACGTCGTATTGTCCAGCGAGCGTCACCAGATTGTCGAGTGTAATTTCAGTGCTCGTCTGATTGGAGTAGATTATGTAATTCTTTTCGGTCACAACTTTATTGTCGTCCGACATAAATGCTGTAGCGACAAAAAATGTGAGCAAAAGAGGCAGAATGTTTTTCATAGCGAAACGTTGTAGTTTATCAGATGATAATAGTAGACTCCTCCGGTCAATCAATGAATATCCACTCGACAAAGCCGGGAATAAAATCGACAGGTAAGAAGTGCGCAGAAGAAACTGGGCGAGCTGGAAGGCTAAGGCTTGAATTTAATTCAGCCGGTATGGTGTCGAAAGCTCAAATCGTGGTATCGCCACTTTGAACTCGCTTTCATCCTCAACGCTCTTGAAGAGATAGGTTCCGTGCATGCTGCCCAATTCGGAAGTGAGGTTGCACGCCGATTCGTATTCGTAGGACTCGCCCGGAGATAATACTGGTTGCTGTCCGATCACTCCTTCACCTTCTACTTCCTGCTTTGGAGTTGCAGTGTCGAAGATGTGCCAGTGACGACGCATCAACTGCACCGTGTGACTCGATGTATTTTCAATGCGCACACGGTAAGAAAAGAAAAAGTGTTTACTCTCAGGCCGGGAATATAATTCCTGGTATCTGCACGTTACACTGATTCTGATTCCCTTTGTTATTCTGGTTACCATGAGTAATACAAGTTTAGAGCACGCACAACTCAAAAGCAATTTATTGGTCGATTGTTTCTTAACACAGGCCTGCTGAAAACGAGGATTTTAACAGATTTCTACACAATTTACAATGACAACCGTCGAAATCGATGTGCAATGAGCCCCCTTCGACTCCGCTCAGGATGACACATGCTGATAATCGAAAGCTAGTGGAGGCGTGAATTCAGACGCTTTACTGCTACCAATTCATCGGTACGTGCTCCTGTTTTCCTGAAGTAAATCAGGATCCAGTAATCGTTTTCCGTTTCCTGGTTCATGCCTTCTGCTACATATTCATCTGCAGAAACTTCTCCGTCTTTCAGAAAACCATATTGGTAATTGTAGTAACCCTGCTTGAGATAAAGTACGCATTCGTATCCCCGGCGGTCTTTGTTGTAATTCATTTTGTTACGGGAAGTACATTGCCAATCGGTCATTGCACCCATCACATACATGTTGCCACCTGTTTCCGGCATAGGCCACGGCAGGAAAAAATGCACGTAACAATATTCAGCTTCAATTTCGCTATCGTGATTGTCTTGGGTACGCACCAGAAATTTTCCGTTGATGTCGGCATTGTTCATATACCGCTTAAATGTTCTGCGCTCATCGGGCAACAGAAATACGTGATACGCACCGCTATCCTGTGAAATTTTCTCAACGCGTTCTGTATTCAGGCGGAGTGTTCTCGTATCGAACCAGCGAAATTCTTTTCCTCCCTTGAAAACGTTCACATCTTCGTAATCGTATCGGAGTTCTTTGTCCATGAGGAACTGCGGCTGCAAACCTGTAATTGCATTGTCCCATCTTCCATTCTGCAGAATCACCGGATAAATTTCCTGGAATGGATTCGTGATGTCGGGAGTTGAATACTTCACAATGAAATCAACTTCCTGCTTGTAATTTCTATCGGCAACAATTGTGGGTGCATGCACATCGCCGGTGAGTTCAACTTTGTTTTCGTACACCATGAATCGTTTGGTGAGCACGAGTTTTTCCTGATCTCCATCCTGGAAAACTTTCAGCAGGTAATTCCCGGAGATGAGCAGTTTGAATGATTCGTTTGGAAACTGTGCATCGTAGTGAATGTATCGTTGCAATGTATTTCGCGAATAACTATAACTCGATAGTTCCTGATCATAAAAACCATCGATGTAATCACTCACACTGCAATCAGAGGGTTCCCACCTGGCGTTGCAGTGAACAACTGTATAGAAGAGGGTTTTGTTGTCGCCGGAAAGATCGTCGAATGAAAGGAAAAGTTTTTCCTCGGCATTCAACTGTATGATAGGAGGCAGCATGCTTGGTAAATCCGGACTCAGCAGCACAGTTGCAATCGTGGGAACATAAATGTGATCGTCGTACCGCAGCACTTTGTCCGAATAATATTCGGTCGTGTCTTTATCCTGCGCGCTGATGTTGGTCAGCGAAAAGAACAGGATTAAAATGAAGGCCAGCGATCGTGTCATATTGCGGTTAAAGATCGGCAAGAACTGTGCCCTATCCAAGCAGGAGGTTGGGTTGAAGGAGTTTGACGTAAAATCGCGGAGTTCATACCGTGTATGAGACGTAGAAAATCGCTTTTCGTTGCTTACTGAAGTTGAAGCAACTGCCCCGTGTTGTTCAATGTTGAATTAATCTGCCCCGGCTGCCCGCGGTAATAAACATTTCCAGGGCCATCAATTTCGCTGATTAGTAAACCAACAGGGAAGAGGGTGATCTTGCCCGTTGTACGTGTATACACCCAGCAGTATGCTGTAGTACATTGATCAGCAATTGTAAATCCGTTCCCGGTATTGAAAACGATTACTTCGCTCGCTGCGCCATACATTTCAACATCTCCATTTCCATGCTGCTGTGTGTAAACACTACCCGCATTCATGGTTAACTTAATGTCGCCGGTACTGACTGTCTCCAACGAAATAGTTGGCGCAGTGCAGGTGTCCGTATTTGTAATGAGTGCTGTTCCTTTATTGGTAATGCGCGTAATGTTATTCGACGTGCGGATATATATATTAACGGGAACATCATAACCTCGCATAAAGTCGCAACGGTTTGCGTTACGGATTCTCAACACTCCACCAACAACTTCCGCTTTGATTAATCCTATGAGTTTTTCTCCGGCCTCGATAACGACTTCCTGTGACAACGTTGTGTCTTCGCTGAGAATAATGTTGATCCGGTCCTGAACAAATATTTCTGTGAACGGATCCAACGCGCGAGTTTCGGTAACAATGTCACCGGTACCTTTTACACAGTCGCACATGTTTTCTTTCTTGCATCCTTCGGCTACGCTCAGGATGACAACAAGAACACAGACAACTATCGATATGTATTTCGCCTTGTTCATATTCGCCATCCTATTCCGGTTTCCCAATATTCTGCACGTGCGAGATGTGTCTTCAGTGAAATATTCAGCACGAGGTGATCATTAACAAGGTACCGAACACTTAACCTGTTGTAGACCGGGCCGTTCTCTTTGTATTTGGAATAGACATACACTCCGAATTCAATCGGAAGATAGAGTCGGCCTAACACGAGTTCATACGCAAATTTTGTTCCTACCTGCACATTGCCAATTACAGAAACGGGATGCCCGTCGTAAATCTGCGTGTGTCGCACCCCCTGGCTGTACATAAGATCCAATCCACCTCCGAAACGATGTTTGCGTGCTGTGTTTTTTACAAAGTTGGTTTGCATAGTTAACACGCCGTGACGATTTCCACCGGGTACACCAACATCATTCAGTCCGGTAGCAGCTACTATTGTAAAGTGCCAGCGACGATCACTCACCAGTGAATCAGTGTGGATTACTTTAGCAGTTTGTGCCGGAGTACAGGACTCTGATTTTGTAAACATCCGATAGTGTATTCCTACTTGCGCAATTGGAATATTTAACCCGAGGTTCGGTAAACTGATTGAGCCATTTGAAAAATGATCGATCGCAATTCCCGCTTCCAGAATTGTGCGTTCAGAGCAATGATATTTAGCTTCAACTCCAAGGTGCATGCATCCATTGAGATGAGAGCCAATTGCATTATTCTTATGATTTTCAAGCGGATCAAATTTCCGCGTGAGCCAACCGATTCCCCAACCTAAATCAAGATTGAGATTCAATTTTTTGTCGGGTCCAACTAACGGAAAACTAACGAAGGGATACAGGCCTATTGCCGTACCCAGTCGGTCATCTCCCAATGGCATCACCATCAAGGTTGCGCCCGACTGTGGATATCGGTAAGGCACATGCCAGCATTTTGATCCGCTGGTGTTTTTCCAAAACGTGACTTCCAATACAGGTATGTGTTTGTTAACGAGGTGTGACATCGTTGGGCGATGGGCCCAGAGAAAACCATAATCCGCCCGAATGCCCAAATAATAGCCTACGTCACCGTTGTTTTGCGCACGTAGAGATCCCCCTGAAAAAGCCAGCAGGAAAAATGCGAGAATAACAAGGAAACGCAGCGCGGTCATTGAGCGAATGTACTAAATTCGAAAAGATCATACCGCAGAAGTTGTGCGTAACTTCGCCGCGGCAAATCCGATTTCAATGAAGGACTACACAGAACAGAAAGAGGCATTCGGCAGGATGCTGAAAATAATGGACGAATTGCGCGAGCAGTGTCCCTGGGATAAAAAGCAAACGTTGGAAAGTCTTCGTCACCTTACGATTGAAGAGACTTATGAGTTGGGCGATGCGATCCTTGAAAAGAACATGCAGGGAATCAAGAAGGAGTTGGGAGACGTATTGCTGCATATTGTTTTCTACGCGCGTATCGGAAGTGAAACAGGCGACTTCGATATTGCAGATGTGATTCATACGGAGTGCGACAAACTTGTAAGCCGTCATCCGCATATTTATGGCGACGTGAAAGTGGAAAATGAGCAACAGGTGAAAGAAAATTGGGAAAAAATAAAACTGAAAGAAAAAGATAGCATCACAGCAGATGGATTTCGTTCAGTGCTCAACGGTGTCCCGGTTTCATTGCCGGCGATGGTGAAGTCGATGAGAATCCAAGAGAAAGCACGTGCGGTTGGATTTGATTGGGATAATGCGGATGACGTCTGGAAAAAAGTGTTTGAAGAAATGAATGAATTGGTGGTTGAAGTGAAGAAGGGAAGTGCGGTTGAGAAGCTGGAAGATGAATTCGGCGATATTTTCTTTGCACTGGTAAATTACTCGCGTTTTCTGAGTGTGAATCCGGAAGATGCATTGGAACGAACCAACAAAAAATTTGTCCGTCGTTTTCAGTATCTTGAACGGGAATCGCAGAAGGACGGAAAAAAGATGAGTGAAATGTCGTTGGCGGAGATGGATGTTTATTGGGAGCGATCTAAATTAAGTGAAAAATGAATTTAATAATTCTGTCAGGTTTTAATGCGGTATTGTATATCACACCGATTGTGATCGTGGTTGTGATTGTTGTAGCCTGGCTGAAAGTGAACAAGACGAAGAGCCGTGAGAACATTCTTGCGGAGTTTCGCAAACTGAATTTCACAGGTGAAGACGAGCTGTCATGGTACATTGCTCACGATATTATGGGCGCTGCCGGATATCCTGATTGCGTGGTTTACAAAGTTGATCAGACTGACAAAGTGTGTCGTCAGATTGCTGCCTACGGTCCGAAGAATCCCGACAAGCAGAGTATCCTGAATCCAATCAACATTCCATTCGGACGCGGCATTGTAGGTCACGTTGCAGCCAGCGGAAAAACGGAGAAGATCGATGACGCGAACAATGATCCACGTTATGTGCCGGATGATGATGTGAGATATTCAGAATTATCTGTTCCGGTGTTGATCAACGGACTTACCGTAATGGTCATTGATTCTGAACACAAAAATCCGGCCTGGTTCAAAGAATCCGATGTGAAATTCGTGCAGCAGGTAGCTGAAATTACTATTGGACATCTTCAGAAACTGAAGAGCTGATTTTC
>CAYUTR010000238.1:0-8049 GCA_964447465.1 uncultured Chryseobacterium sp. | reverse complement strand
CTGCATAATCTCATTACTCACACCGGTATTCGAATACCCACCATCGTGATAAAGATTCTGCATCGTAACCATACGTGTAAGATCCGAGAACATGCTCACGCAATAATCAGCGCAAGCTTCTGCCGGTGCATTTCCTAAAGGAGAAACCATGTCTGCATAGTCGTAGAAATCGCCGAAGCCTTTGATGCCGCTTCCTGCAGTAGTTTTTGTTGGCGACTGTGAAATCGTATTCACGCGCACTTTTGCTTTTTTGCCGTAGTGATAACCGAATCCACGTGCAATTGACTCGAGCATTGCTTTCGCATCAGCCATGTCGGTGTAGAACGGATACGTGCGTTGTGCCGCGATGTACGACAGCGCAACGATTGAACCCCACTCGTTCATCGCATCCATGTTATACGCCACGTTCATCATCTTGTGAAACGACATGGCACTCACGTCAATCGACTTCATGTAGAAATCGTTGTTGAGTCCTGTGTAAGGAATATTCTTGCGGATATTCGCCGACATTCCGATTGAGTGCAGCACGAAGTCAATTTTTCCACCCATGTGATTCATTGAACCTTCGAACAAAGCTTTGAGCTCGTCCATGTTCGTTGCATCAGCAGGAAATATTTTCGCGTTGGTAGCTTCGGCAAGCTTATTGATTTCACCCATACGCATAGCGATCGGTGCATTGGTCAATGTGATTTGTGCGCCTTCAGCGTGACATTTTTCAGCCACTTTCCATGCAATTGAATTAGCATCAAGCGCTCCGGAGATGATTCCGCGTTTTCCTTTGAGAAGATTGTTTGACATAGGACCGTTTTAGGTGGTCAAATATCGGAAAAAAGACGGAAGGCTGGAGACAGGAGTCGGGAGTGCACCCACACGTAAAATGCTTATTTTTAGGGCTATAAATAACCGCTGAATGAGATTTTTTATCACAACGCTGATTGCCTGTTGTTCAGTTCTCGCTTTGACTGCGCAGAACGCATCTGATCCGATTCCATATTACATCGCAGATTCCATATTGCCGTATATGCCGTTGCATAAGTCAAATCAGGATTCACTCAAAAGCTATCAATTAAAGCAACAGGAACAGACTGTTCAACTTGAGGCGTTACGAAAGGAGCGAGCTGATGAAATCAAAAAAGATTCAGCCGTGTGGTCTCCTTTGCTGCTGCAAGTGAAAAAAACTCAACTGCGCCAAATCGACGATAACATCATTGCTTATAAGCAATACTCTGTTACCGAACTTCATCTTATGGACTCGACTTTCCGCGCTGATGAAATAAAAATTATTCACGCGGCTGCACTTGTGGTCATTGCACAAAAAGGCTGGAAAGAAGTTTATGAGAATGCACAAATGCATGATGTACTCGAACATGCACCAACGGGGGCGATGACATACGATATAACTGAGCTTGTGCTCCAGGAAATGAAGTTGAAGTGATGAGACATTTATTTTTCCGCATTTGGTTTGTCTCCCTGATTGTTTCGGTCAGTTCAGTTGCGCTCGCCCAAAAAACGCAACCAAAGCCAGCGTCTTCTCCCTCCTACTCTCCTGATCAATGCATGGCCGCGTTTTACTTACGCGATTCAATTGCAATTCAGTTGCCTGATGCGCGTCCGAAATACGATGCGATTAAAGCAAGTCAGAAAAAGCTGGACGACATTCGTGATCAACAGATACCTGCTACAGATCGTATGCTCACGGCGCAAAGTGATTCCGTGAATAGCAAAACTGATGCTGGCAAGAAAGAAATCCAGTCGGCCAAATCCGGTGTTTTAGGTTTGCGAAACGATTCTATTGTCGAAATCGAAAATATCCGAAAACAATACGACTTACTTAAGCCAACATATAAGATTGTAGACTGGACTGCCGACAGCATCGCAAAAGCGCGCGGAATGAAACAAGTTCGTGAATCGGCAGACAATTCGCCAATGATTTGCCCTACCGATCAGATGCTGATGATTGATATCACGAACGATATTGCAGTGGCACTTGGGGTGAAGCAACATCTTCTTCGCGTCGGAACGTTTAATCAGGATTCATTGCTGAGATTGTTGCCCGGATACGCGAAACTTGCAGATTCGACACTCGCTGAAATGAAAGTCTTCAACGCAGGACTCGCCAGAAGAGATGCTGAGCTGGCAAAAATGCAGCACGAGCTTGATTCATTGCGTCCTGGACTCTCTAACAAAAAGATCAAGGATCGTGAGGAGCAGATTGCATTGAAGCAGGAAGACCGGGATATTTATCGCGGATATGAATTGTACAAAATTGATATGCGTGATTCAATCCGGACAAGTTCGTACAGAAAGAAGTTGAGAGCGGCGACTGCGACTGCTGCGAAAGAACAGAACTGTCTGAAGTACTACGATAAAGTGGCGGCGTACAATTATTGGACAGCGAAGGAAGCGGAGTTTGTGGATTTGAATGGGGAGATTACGGAGAAACTTGGCTTGTAAACCAAAGCCCTGTAGAATTTCTACCACCAAGACACCAAGGCACCAAGTATTAAGGGTGTTTGTTCCTGGTAATACTAAAAATCACTGTCCAATTTATTGGTGCCTTGGTGTCTTGGTGGTTAGCTTAGCCTCAGTTCGACAATAACTCCTTCGCATTCTCCCTCGCCGCTTCTCCCGGCTTCCCCGCACTCAACATCTTCGCGATTTCTTCAATGCGCTGCTTGTCCGTTAGCGTCTTGATGCGGCTGACAGTCTTCTTCCCTACTTCTTCTTTGTAGACGTACAGATGCGCATCACCTTTACTCGCCACCTGCGGCAAATGCGTAATCGTTATCACCTGCATGTTCGCGCCCATACGATGCATGATGGCTCCGGCTTTCGCGGCGATATCACCAGATATTCCCGTGTCGATCTCATCAAAGATGATCGTCGGCAACGAAGCGCCTTTTGACAACATCGCTTTCAACGATAACATCAGTCGCGACAACTCTCCACCAGAAGCAACTTTGCTCAACGGCTGCGGATCTGAACCTTTGTTCGCAGTAAACAGGAACAACACCTTATCAAAACCAGTATTCATTGGTTCCGCTGTTGTTTCCATCTGCACTTTCAATTGCGCTGCAGGCATTCCGAGTTCACCCAACATGCTTTTGATTTCCTTCGAAAGCTTCGGTGCCGACTCTTCCCGTTTTTCGGTGAGCTTCTCCCCTGTTTCGCGAACGAGAATCAACGCTTCTTCCAGTTCTTTCTCTGCGAACAACAATTGCGCATCCAGGGAAGCAATCGCATCTATTTTCGTGCGTAGTTCTTCGCACAAAACCATGAGTTCAGTAATCGTGCGAACACCGTGCTTATGCTGGAGCTTGTAAATCGAATCGAGACGCTCATTCACCTGTGCAATGCGATTCGGATCGTACACGATTTCTTCTTCGAGCAATTCTGTCTCCGAAGAAATATCCTGCAGCTCAATTAACACGCTGTTCAACCGCTCAGAAAGCGCCGCGACTTTCGGATTGTATTTCGAAAGCTGCAGCATGGAAGTCTTGATCACAGTCATAGTGGTGAGAATATTTTCTTCTCCACCGCTCAGCGACAGAAAGGATTTCGCCAGTCCGCCTTTGATGGTTTCCGCATTCTCCAGCGTCTTGAGTTCCGATTCGAGTTCATCCTGCTCCAGTTCTTTCAACTGCATGGTATCCAGTTCCTCAAACTGGAACGTAAAATAATCAAGATCCTTTTTCGATTGTGCTTCGAGTTCCTTCAGTTCATTCAGCGCGCCCAGCGACTTTCTGTAACGTTTGAACCGCTCTGAGTATTCGAGGTTGAGTTTATCGTTTCCAGCAACCGCATCGAGTGCCGTCAGCTGAAAAGCTGAATTTGTAAGCGTCAACGTCTCGTGTTGAGAATGCACATCGAGCAATCGCGGGGCAATCTGTTTCAGAAAGGAAATCGTCACTGGCGTATCATTCACAAACGCGCGTGATTTTCCTTCGGAAGTAATTTCGCGACGGATAATCGTCTCATCGGAATAATCGAGATCGTTATCCTCGAAGAATTTCTTCATGCCGAATTTTCCGACGGTGAACTTCCCTTCCACCACACACTTGCGCGATTTATCAAAATGCATTCCGGATTCAGCGCGATCGCCGAGCAAAAGTCCGAGTGCGCCAAGGAGAATTGATTTCCCTGCGCCTGTTTCGCCGGTGATGATGGTAAGTCCTGGACCGAGTTCGATGTCAGCAGAATCGATGAGGGCGTAGTTCTGGATATGGAGTGAAGCGAGCATAACAATTGTGTTTATGCTTCAAAAGTAAGTTGGATAAAAATGATTAGCTGAAAAAACTAAAATTTTTAGCCAAGATTCTCGCTTCAAAATCTAACCGCCAAGACGCCAAAACGCCAAGGGATTTGTTTTCTTGGCGTTTTGGCGTCTTGGCGGTAAAAATAATAACGCCGCTCTATTCAGTATTCCCCGACTTTAATCAACCGAAGACGCGATACATTTTCCGGTGATTCGATAAAGCACGTATACATTCCTGCAGCCAATGATTCCATGTTGTACTGAAATTCATGTTCACCGGGTGCGAGTTCGCCGCTAAAAAGAACTTCAGTTATTTTTCCCTGCGCATCGTAAATGACAATGCGTATTTCGGAATTCACCGCCAACGAAAAACGGAGTACAGCGACATTTGTGACAGGATTCGGAAAAATTGAACCGCCTGTGATGCTCGTTTCATTTTCTTCTACCGGTGCCCATTTCGGCGAAGTGCACTGCCATCGGGTTGCGAATGGAAAAACTCCCTGTGAGTATAGTGAATCGCTCCCGAATTCCACATACCAGTTGCCACAGTCGCCGGTGTACGCGACGTCACCGGAAGGAAGCGCCGCCACACTCGTGTAATAAACTCCCATCGCATCCGGAGTTTCATAACAAAGCAGGTAACCAATTGCGTTCAGCTTCATCAGGATTGATTGGTGTGTAAAACCTGAAGGAGGCAGAATTGTATCACCCATATAGAACACTGAATCGATCGATGGATTACTGTAACCTATAGTTAGAAAGATCTCACCCGCAGGACTCACGCTTACTGAATGGCCGTAATCGTAGTGACATCCACCACCGCTTCTTATCCAGAGTGGTGTTCCTGAAGCACTGAAGCCGGCAAGAAAAAAATCAGTACGCTTACTGAGGTTTGTTGGTGACCCGTATATTGTATCTCCTTCGAACGAAAAGTAAGGCAAAGTCGATTTTGTTGCGAAACATCCGGTCACAATAACATCACCATTCGGTCCGGCAGCTATTGATCTCAGTTCATTCCGCCAATTGGCGGATGACATACGTTTCCAAACACCGTTGCCGGCGGGATCGAATTGAATCACGTACAGTGTAATGAACAACGAATTCGAGGTCGAACTCATTGTCATATTTCCGAACTGGAACGTTTGCCCGTTAAAGTATCCGCCCACGTCAATGTTCCCTGATGGATCGCACGCAATAACAGGATCACCGCCTTTATTTCCTGAAGTGCCGAATTTCCCCCACACGCCATCACCGTTTAGTGTATCCAACTTGGCAAGAAACACATTCGTCGGCGAAGATGAATTTAGTGTGAGCGTGGTCAGATCGAGTTGTTGACCACCATACGTACCGGATACGAAAACATTGCCTGAAGGATCACAAGCAATTCCGGTTCCGGCAGATTCCGCAGCTTCATATGCATGCGCCCAAAGCGGAGCTCCATTCGCATCGAATGCGGCAACGAAACACGTCTGGGTTACTCCTGCTTGCTCATAAAGTGTATCATCTGCGAAAATCATATCGTAGCCGGAAAAATATCCTGTTACGTAAACTTTGCCCGAAGGTGAAGCTGCAATGGCAGTGCAATACTGACCACATTGGCTGTAAGAGGCTCCTGAACTTACGGCCCATTGGAGATTTCCGGCTCCGTCGTATTTCACGACAAAGATTGAACGGTTTGACCACGAAGTGAACGTTGATGGGCCGAAACTGATTGCGGAAGTATATTCACCACATTGGATAACGTTGCCCGCAGCGTCGGCCGCTACGCCTTTGTTCCAACCTGAACATCCTGGTGAAGTTTGTCCGTTCTCAGCCCATTGCCATGAGCTTTGACCAAACACGCAAGTGCACAGTAAACAACAAGCAAGAAACAAGCGATATCTCATGAGTTAATTCAATTTACGAAAAAATATTTCCGTTTTAGCAAGTTAGCCGGAAAACCAACAAAAAAAACCGCCCACAATACTGTGAACGGTTTAGCTTTTTAACGGTGAACGTCTAAGCAGTCACTTTACCGAGCACCTTCGCCATCGTCTTCCCGATAGTCGCTGGTGAATCAACAACGTGAATTCCGCACTCACGCAGGATCGCCATTTTCGCTTCTGCTGTATCTTCTGCACCACCAACAATTGCGCCGGCGTGACCCATTGTTCTTCCTTTCGGAGCTGTTTTGCCCGCGATGAATCCAACAACCGGCTTCTTGTTGCCGTTTGCCTTGATCCAACGTGCTGCTTCTGCTTCAAGTCCGCCACCGATTTCGCCGATCATCACAATTCCTTCTGTTTCCGGATCGTTCATCAGCAACTCAACTGCTTCTTTCGTGGTTGTTCCGATGATAGGATCTCCGCCAATACCGATTGCAGTTGTAACACCAAGTCCTGCTTTCACAATCTGATCAGCAGCTTCGTATGTCAACGTGCCCGACTTCGACACAATTCCAATGCTTCCTTTTTTGAAAACGAATCCAGGCATGATGCCCACTTTCGCTTCGTCTGCTGTAATAACTCCCGGACAATTCGGACCCACCAAACGGCAGTCGCGACCTTTCAGGTATTCCTTCACCTGAATCATATCTTTCACCGGAATTCCTTCCGTGATACACACGATTACTTTGATTCCGCCATTCGCAGCTTCCATGATTCCATCAGCAGCAAATGCAGGTGGAACGAAAATGATAGAAACATCAGCGCCTGTCTTTGCAACTGCTTCCGACACAGTATTGAATACCGGACGATCGAGGTGAGTTTGTCCGCCTTTACCAGGCGTAACACCACCAACAACGTTTGTTCCGAACTCAATCATCTGAGTTGCGTGGAAAGTACCTTCTGTACCGGTGAAACCTTGTACAATTACTTTCGAATTTTTGCCGACTAAAACGCCCATGGTGCAGTTATGATTTACGATTTAAAATTTTTGATTCTCTATTGTCAGGCCGAGTAGTCTGAAATTTATTCTTGAGTCAAGATTTCAGACGTACCGAGGACTGATTTTAGGAGATCAAAAATAGGGTTTTGGAGTGATTTTTCGAGGTAAAAACAGTGATGTTTTCACCCTTTTTCCACCATTTTAGTTCTTGAAGAACTCGGATCTCTTGTTGTCGTAATACAGGAAATATCCTCCTTTAAGTAATCCATCAGTATTTACAATCCGCGAGTAACCCGACTTCAACACCAAACCATACTGATCCCGCATTTCCCAATACGTCTCTACAGTAAATCCAATACGATGGCACTTACCATCAAAGTCGCAAACTTTGGAAGTGGTCGTTTTAAACACTCCGGAATAGAATGAATAGATATAAGGATTTGTTGGCACGGCCATCACGCGAAACTGGTTTTCTCCACCATGCAGATGAACATAGCATTCACCACATGTGTCACCCCAGAACCGATTTATTCCTAGAGAATCGACATCACACCATTCGTTCCAGCGAAATTGCTGAACAATCAACCTGCCATGAAAATCTCCTTTCACAGTACATCGGGCAATTCCCACAGAGTCCACAGAAATAGACAACTCCACAGCAAATACACGGATAGCAGTAAGAACCAAAAGACCAACAAGAATCGTGCGCATCACCAAAATTAATGCTCGTTCAAAATATAAATTTGGGTAGTATAGTTATCGTAGTTAAGAAAGTACCCACCTACCTCCAGATCAGCTACGAGAATATCCTGAGATGTACCTGTCTTTACCACGTTCCCGTATTGATCATAAATTTCCCACTTGCTGATCGCCGGAAGATGCACAGTATCATTCTGAAAATATTTCTGATGAATATCCTGTGTTACATG
>CAYUTR010000237.1:0-8138 GCA_964447465.1 uncultured Chryseobacterium sp. | reverse complement strand
CACGTTCTGCTGCAACAACGGCCGATAAATGTCCACCGAGCGATTGTCCGTAGATAACCACCTTCGTGTTCTGCACATCTGGTCGTGCTTTTACATAATCCAGCGCCGCGTTTGCATCTATCAGCACATTCTTGCGTGTTGCTTTGCCTTGTGAAAAACCAAATCCGCTGTAGTCGAACAGAAAAATCTGGAAACCGTGAGGCAGGAGTGGAGACATCGCCCGATATTGACTCACCAGAAATCCTGCGTTGCCGTGAAAATGTAAAAGTGTGATTGTGGGAGTAACTGTTTTTGATTTCATCATCCAACCGTTGAGCGTATCTCCGTTTGCGTTGGTGAAGAGAACAGCTTCAATAGTGAAGTCGGTGTTCAGTGTGTCTTTTCCGTTCTTAATGAATAGTGGTTGATGTGTTTTTCCTGAAAAAGAAACTACGGTTGTATCTGCACCTCGTGAGAATGTCATTTTCTTGGCACCTGTCGGAACTTTCGTCGGGATAAGAAAGAGTTTGTTGAAGTTGCAGGCTGCAACTAGAAAAATAACTGCGACGAATGCGAAAGAATAGGAGATGCGCATGGACGAATGTACCAAAATCGTATGCTTTCTTTAACCACCAAGACACAAAGACACCAAGAAAAACAATAAATGCTTGGTGCCTTGGTGCCTTGGTGGCTAAATTTCATTCAGCAAACTTATCTTAGAAATCAAAACCGCACACCAATCACCAATACATCATCCAACTGCTCCGTCTCGCCTTTCCATTCTTCCAGGAAGTGATCAAGATATTTCTCCTGTTCCGCCATCGGTTTCTCACGAACACGAATCAGAAGTTCCTTGAACTTTTTCGTGGTGAGTTTCTTGTTTTCCTTTCCACCGAAAGTGTCCGCGTAACCATCGGTTGTCAGGTAAATCGTATCACCAACCTGCAATTGCACCGCATGCGATTCAAAATGTTCCTCGTCAGGTGTATGACCGCCTATCGAACGCTTCGTGGCTTTGATTTCTTCCACTGCATCGGCATTCTTACGGATAATCCACAACGGGCGATTTGCTCCAGCGAAACTCACGGTACACTTTTCACGATCGATCCGGCAAAGTACAATGTCCATTCCATCGCGGGTCGATTCATCACTTGAAGTCTGACGCAAGGATGCTTTCATGCCGGTATTCACGAGGCGCAGAATTTCTGAAGTATCATTCGTCCGTGCAATCGAATCTTCCAGTTTTTCAGAACTCAACATGGTCATCAACGCTCCCGGAACTCCATGACCTGTACAATCTGCCGCTGCGATGAAAATGTTGTTGTCTTTTCGTGAGAAATAATAGAAATCTCCGCTTACAATATCCTTCGGCTTGAAGAGAATGAACGATTGTGGCAGGGCGCCAAGTATTTCGTCCATCTTCGGCAGTTTAGCCGTTTGAATGCGTTTTGCGTAATTGATACTGTCGATGATGTCTTTGTTCTTGCTTTCAACAATGATCTTCTGCTCACGTATGATATTCTCATATTGCGAGTTCACAATACGGAATTGAGTAATAATCAGAGCCGCTGCACCAAACACCGACGTAATCACCATTACGTAAGTAACCTCAACGAAGAATGGCGGTACAATGCAATGCGGAATGTAAAACTGCTGTATAAAGTAAGACGATAGAATCGTGATTGCCGCGACAACTACAAGTGCTACGCAGATTACCCTTCGATCGAAGACTGTAAACGGCATCATGCTCAATGGAATTGCGAAGTATTCCACACCACTTCCTGGAGTTTCAATGCTGCCCCAGAAAATACTGCCAAGAGTTACAGTCCACATCCAGCAAATTGCAAAGTAAAAGTGCCGGGCGCGACTGAAGAAATAGTAAGCGCTGCACGCCACACTGAATCCGATAAGGATAGGAGCAAAAAATGTATTGCCGATAAAGTAAATAAACGGCACGAACATGATCAGAATGATGCTGGAGATAAAACACATTCTGTTGATCAGTTGTGCTTTCCTGCGAAAGTCCATATCATCTGCCGGAAGCAGACCTGCATTGGAGATGTTGTGCCAGAATTTCATAAGTGCCAACACGGAAGATAGTGGTTTGCAAGGACACTAAAGGATTTTTACCACCAAGACACCAAGGCACCAAGTCAAAGGTGGTGTCGGGATCCTAATCCCGACACTGAGTCAGGATCGGGGTCCTGACTCCACGCTTGGTGCCTTGGTGTCTTGGTGGTAAAATTAGGGATCATTTCAGGAGCAGATCACAATACCAGAAGCCGAATGCATACGGATCATCTCTTTCATCTTCCTTCTTAATGCAATCATTCGCAGTATCATCCTTCGGTGGCGCTTCATACTTACGATAAACAACTTCACCTTTCTCAATCTCAATCGGTTTCTTGAACAGCGCACCATCAAACACAAACGTGTGAAACTCTCCGTTCTCTCCGCAGGGATCTACATTCGCCGGCAAATCATTCAGAAAATTCTGGTCGATGATTCTTCCCGCGAAACTTTTGTCGAGATATTTTTCATTCACGCAGGTCACAATGGTTTTGAATCCGGCATCAATGAAATCGCGGATGAGTTTGTCAGTGGAAATTTTCCATAGCGGAAAAACGCCTTTCAAACCAACCTTCGCAAGCTGTTCTTCACGATACTTCCGCAGATCTTCCAAAAAAATATCTCCAAACATGGAATGTGTTGCACCTTGCGCGACTAACTTCTTCAGTTCCGCGGTCAGCACTTCTTCATAGACTTCCATCGTAGGCATTTCCGGAATCATCAGTTTTATCAATGGAATTCCTAGTTGTTCTGCTTGTGCTTCGAGCAATTCAACGCGGACACCATGCATGGAAATACGTTGGTGCTGTTGACTAACGCTCGTAAGCAGACACATTATATCATACTGATCCTCCTGCAGAATTTTATGCAGACAGAATGCGGAATCTTTTCCGCCGGACCAGTTGAAGATGGTTTTGGGTTTCAATGGCGATTATTTTCCACCGCACTCCTGCGAATATTTGAAGTAAGAACTTTCTCCAAGATCTTCTTTGATTTTCGTGCAGTTGTCAAATTCAGTTTTATACTCCGCATCAACCTTATCCTGTGCTTCCGCAGAATTCATTCCAAAACCTTCATACACCGATTTCTCCGTTTGCATATTGCGGTACAGCATTTCGCATTGGCAGACATTGTCCTGGTCTTCTGCGTTGGAGCAGGAGGAGAGAACCAGAACCAGCAGAGTAAACAGGAAGAAAAATGTTTTGCGCATGGAATGAGGCTTTGTTATGAAAATGGTATTTCGACTTTTCTAACCTCATAGAATTATAGAAGCATAGTTTTGACAAAAAGGCGTTTCACTTAACATAGTTCGCATAGCCTTCACGAATCGCTATGTGTTCTATGTAGACGCGCCTGCGCGGCCTTAACAATGCCAACCTATCCTTCTATAATTCTATGTGGTTAATTTTGCTGCTACGGAATGCTATTGCACTGTCCGCACCGCACGTACATGCCCCGTTCCCTTCTCATCCACATAACCGGTTTCTCCATCCTTGAAATTGAGAAATCCATAAGAATCCTTTACGGCAGCATCGTTGTACCAGTAAAACTCATCTTTAAATCCGCCAAGCTCCCTTTTGCTTTTCCATATAATATCCAATTCTTCTTGAGTTGGTAATCTCCATCCATCGCCCAGCTTAGCGCACGCACGGGTTGCCACAGCTAAATTCCACATTCCCGGAAAATCAACGTCCGCAACTTCCAGGTTAGCAATCTTAGAAGGTATTCCGATGATAGAATCTTTAAAATTCTTCAGTTTGTTTTTCAATGGAACTGCCGGTTCTCCTGCGACACAGCGAACTGAAAGTCCGGCCGTTTTGTTGTCGTTCGCTTCAAGAGTAAGATCTTCGCTACCATCCACAAGCGATATAGAAGCAGCTTTTCCTAAACCAAGATCGTTTGCTGTCCACCAGAATGCGCTTGATCCCAGATCAAAAAACCGCGCGTTCGTTGAATTTCGGTTGCCTCCTGCGAGAGCGGAGAATCCATTCGCATTCGTTCCTGCGGTTTTCCAGCCAGTCGTACTTTTCATTTTAGCTGCGGCGTTCTTTCCCTTCGATAATGATTCCCATTCTTCTTTCGTTGCAACGTGCCAACCTTGTGGAGCCAATCCACGCACGTCGTTTACCGCATACCAGTTGTATAATTTCCCGCTGCTCGAGTCTAATCCCGTTGCGCTCTGGTAATAACACCACGCCGGTTCACGAAATAATCCCATAACAATCCAGTCATCGGCATCTTGCACCTGCGGAATTTTAGAACCGTTTCTGAACGAAGAAACATTCAGATTTTTCGAAGTCCATTTCTGTTTGCCGATAGTTACATCTTGTGCAGACGCGGTATTGGTTAGGAAGAGTAGGAGGAGTGCAGTGGAGGAGAAGAGGTGCTTCATTTTTGGTGAATTAAATATCGTGAATACAATATCTGAATTTTTCACTTAACAGCTGTGATTTTATGATCGAAGAATGGCTTCATCACACCGCGCGATAAATCGCGCGGCGCAATTTGCCATTATTATGTAATAGTGCACAACCGACTTCGTCGGTCGTGACGTGGCCACAGGCGAAGCCTGTGCATCTATCTATAAGTTTAACAGACAGCGCCGCGCGATTTATCGCGCGGTGCGGCTTGTGTAAACACAGACTTTCGCGATATCTATTTATCAGCCTTACTTTCCTGTAATTCCAATTTAGTAATCGTCGGCACATACGCTTTCAAAATGTTATAGCTTCCTGAACAACATGGGAAAGTCGCAATCTCCCAGTTCCAGTAAACAAGGAACGTTTTACCAGTGTATTTTGGATTTTCTACGAAATCCGGAGCACTATACAGGACATATTCTCCGAGATTATTCTCTCCGTTACCGAAATCAATAGTTCTTCCGTCGACAGTCTCAAAGTTCAGGTGAAAGTAGTCCATGATTTCAACGGTCGTGAACTTTGCAACAAACGGACTCTTCAGATCTTTCATTTGTTCCAGGTGCCAGTCAATTGAGGACCAAAGCTCGTTGCTGGAATAGATATTCGCATCGAGAATGAAGTCCTGAGGTTTCCAGTTGCTTACGTCGCGCAATCCTGGTATTTCATTTTCGACTTTTACCACCGTATCCGTTTGAATCTGCAGCGTGTCAATGATTGCGACGGTGGCGGGAGTCGAGTCTATAGCCTGATCATCGCTGGTTGGAGAATCTGTACAGCTTGTACAAACGAAAGCGATCACTACTGGAAAAAAGCAATTCGAATAATTCATGAGCAAGCTTTGGAGTATCAAAATACAAATTCCCGTTCCCTTGTCAACCCTCGGTACGACGAAAACACAGATCAAACAGTTTTTCTCCTTGTCACCCTTCGGCTACGCTCAGTCTGACAATGTACCTCGGCAGATTGATCGAGCAAATGCAGCCACTTCTTACAAGCTTATCTCATAAAATCCGATTCCCGAACCTTGTCGTCTTTCCCACTCTTCCATCGAGCCTTTAGTAAACAACGGACATAAAAATCCGCGTTCCCGTTTTCTTTCACCGCGGGATAAACCCATACTTCGGCAGGCTCAGTACAAGCGCGCTGAAGAAGATCTACGGCTAACAAGTTTATCTCATAAAATCCGATTCCCGAACCTTGTCGTGTTTCCCACTCATCCATCGAGCCTTTAGCAAACAACGGACATAAAAATCCGCGTTCCTTTTTTATAACTCCGCCAATATCTTCCTTGCCCGCTTCTGAAATTCCTTCGAATACTTCTCCATCTGATCCTCCAAACACAATTTCAACTCCCCCTTCAGCTCCGGATATTTTTTGCTCAACTCAACCAGCACCCATAACGCTCTCGTCTTAATATACACAGCTGTCTCTGCCGACAAAAACCATTTGAACAAGTAGTCAATTGCTTTCGCTTCGTTCTCAACCGGCACACCGCCTTGCCCGGATGACACAGTCGGACGGGAGTAATGCCACCAGGATGCAAATGAAGACAAGTAGGAGGGATGATTCTTCTCCATGAAATCGAACAACGCTGGAAGTTCTGCTAAGAATCTTTCGGGATTCTGAATTGCAACATCACTTACGAGCCAGGTAAAATGGGAAGCTGTTTTTCCACCGGAAGAGAGTAGTGGAGCGAGAGAGGTGATGGGAATGTTTTCGGAGGTGATGGTGAGAGCCCAGGATTTTCTTTGGGAACCGGTGGAGGAGGCGAGGGAAGATTTTAGCTCTAGATAGAAGCTTGAAAATCGTGTGGACATGGAGCCAAAATCAATTTAGTATGGTCGGAGTGCGATGATCTTTTCATTATCCTGAATAAAAATGAGATGGTCCTGTCTCCGGACGTACTTAGAACAAACTGGTTGACTAAATATCATCCAAATAATATCAGCTGCATCGCTATGGCCGCGACATGCATCATAGAAATACTCAGCGCCAGAGTTAAATGAAAGCGAATCGGTCGTTGCATTGATTTGAACTGCGAAAGAACAAGTGTCATGCACTGTAGTTCTTATGTAGCGCACAGTCCCTTGACCGGAAAATGCAGAGTCCGTTTTATGTAGCGGAAAATCAATGAATACTCTCAGTGCCGTATCCTTGACAAAAGAATCGACTAATATTTCTTTCCCGTTTTTGATAAAGTAGGCTTCGTAGGTACGAGCATTTTGTCCAAGGCAAGGATGCAGCAGCAACAGAAAAATCGCAGCCAAAAGGAAATACGGTAATCTTGGAGATGAGGTTTTTCCGGAAGCGCACATACACAATAATACTACAAAACCAGATTGATTTCCTTGGTATACGGAATCGCTGCCACCTGAAACTCTCTTCATACTCAATATAACCTACATTTTTGCTCACGACAACTTCTACGATGAGATCGTAGTTACGAACATAAAAAAGAGCCGCTGTCCACAAAAGCGGACGAACGACTCTATCTATTCACGTAAATTTATTCAATGGTTCTCACCGCACGAACCTTGCCACTGCTAACATTCATTTTAACTGGTGTGGCCCTGGAGTTCGTCTTGAAGTCAAGAAAATCATATCTGAAGCCTGTCCCATACGGAAATACTCGCCAGTACAACTCAGTGCTGAAACCGCCGATCTCAGTCTTGCGTGCATACATGATATCTAATTCCTCCGTTGTAGGCACGCGCCATCCTGCGCCAAGTTTCGTGCATGATCCCTGGGCCACTGCAAGAATCATGGTTCCTGGAAGATCAAACTCAGCAATTTCCAGATTTCCAATCTTCGTTGTTTTGCCAATGATGGAATCCCTGAAATGGTTTGGGCTGACTTTCACCAGTGCAATTGTTGCTTCACCTTCAACACAGCGGATGGAAAGTCCAGTGATCTTGGTGGAAGACAACATCGTGAGGAAATCAAGGCTTCCGGTTAGGTTGGCACAATCCGCCTCCGCTGTGGTAACTCCGGTCGAACACCACCACTGACCGGTTGAACCCATGCTAAAGAATCCAATTAAATCATCACGCCGTCCACCGGGAAGTCCGGAAAATCCGCTGGTGTTTGCTCCGTTTTCTTCTTGCCAGCCGCTCATACTTTTCATTTTCTTACCGGCATTTTTCTTGCCAAGGAATTCGCCTAACGTTTGCCATTCTACAGCGGTAGGTATGTGCCAGCCTGCCGGCGCCAGGCCTCGCGAATCATTTACTGCGTACCAGTTGTACAACTTGCCATATGTGGTTACTTCACCTGTTTCTGTTTTATAGTAACACCATGCAGGTTCCTGGAACATGTTGGCAACCTTCCATTCAACATCTGTTTGTGCCCGTTGTATGGAATCGCCGTTGCGGAATGTAGCGACATCCAGGTTAGTCTGTGTCCAGTTCTGCGTTCCTATTTTTACATTTTGTGAATTTACTTCAAGCTGCAAACCCGTCAGGACGATTACCATCATCAACATTGTCATGCGCACGTTACGTCTTCCTTCAGTTCTCATCTTATTTTGTTTTAGCACCCAAAAAAAGAGCCGCCCTCCCGATTGATATCGGTACGAACGACTCTTTCTTTTTTCAATGCGCACTCTTAATTCCTCTACAATATCGGCAATTCCTGCGCAATAGCCGGGAATATCTTTTCAGAGCCATTTTT
>CAYUTR010000236.1:0-8171 GCA_964447465.1 uncultured Chryseobacterium sp. | reverse complement strand
GCCGCAGAACACGAGTGTATCAGGACAGGTAAGTGCTGAGTCGATACATCCTGCAACAAAAGGACGTGAACATCCGGGCGCTCCATTGTGTTCATAGTAATCGTACGGTTCGCGTGTGATGTCAATTGCATCCGAAATAAATCCATCGCTATAGCCCTGACAGGTTATTCCGTCGTACATCCCATATGCAGGATCACTGCAATAACCGGCGACATTCTGGTATACGCCAACATAATAATGAGTGTTGGAGGATGATGTGACCGTCATCGTGTTACTAAGCGGCCATGTCAGGTGCTTTTCATAACTGCCCGCAATGGTAGGCCGGTCAACTGTTTTCACAATAATTCCGTGCGCCTGATCAGTTCCCGGCCCACCGAAGTTTCTCGACCACTGATAAGTGCCCGACGAGTTAAACTTGGTTAGGAACAGATCTTTGTAACCGATGTTGTTGAAGGTGCCTTGTCCGTAAACGTCGGCGTAGTCATTCATCGTGCAACGAAACTCTCCGAGAATGTACGGGTCGTTGTTCGGATCAACAGCTACGTTGCGCGAACTCACATTGTTGTTACTCGATGAAGACGATGCCCAAAGAAAACTTCCCGATGGAGAATACTTCGCGAGAAAAACGCGATCGGAATAATTGTCGGAAAGAAAATTCGTTGGCGTACCGTAGAATGCAAGTTGGCCCTGATAGTCGCCTGTCATGTACAAATCCTGGTTCGCATCGAGTGCAAGTGAATAAGCAATAGAATAAGTTCCGCTTGCTCTTCTGAACCATGTTTCATTTCCTGCAGCGTCGAGCTTCATGAGGAAAATCGCATTCATCACCGGATTGTTGTAAGTATTCGCGAACTGAATTGTATCGCTGAATTGTCCGCATACATACGCTGAACCGGCAGTGTTACATACAATGTCCAAAGCACGATCAGTGTATTCTGCTGCGCCGTGTTTCGTCCACAGGAAATTTCCGTTGTTGTCGAGCTTCGATATGAACACATCAATTGAAGGCTGCAATGTATTCGGATTGATCATACTCGAATAAGTAGTAGAGCCGAAAGTAGCGGTGCCTTCGAATTGTCCGGCGATCCACACATTTCCGGATCCATCTATTGCGACAGAATTTCCGATATCGGTCATTGTTCCTCCTGCCGAAACTGCCCACACGAAATTCCCTGCAGGGTTGAGTTTGGCGATGAAGCAATCTTTTCCTCCGTTCACAGCATTCAATGTGAAGGAACCGAAAGTTGCGGTAGCGAAATAAAATCCAGTGATGTAAGTATTTCCCGCACCATCCGAAGCAATGGATAAAGCGCGATCAGATCCGTTTCCTCCAGCCTGCGTGGCCCACACTACCGTTCCGGACGCAGCGGACTTCTGAATGAATATGTCGGGAATGCCGAATGTGGCAGATGAATAGTTGATCGAAGTGCCGAACGTAACCTGGTTGGTAAAGTATCCAGCAGAATAAATATTGCCGACGTTATCACGTGCGATATCCATGACTTCATCTACTTCGTTTCCGCCAAGTTGCTGTGCCCAGAATTGCGCCGACAGCTTTTCACCTGCGAGGAGAAATAGAAAGAGAAGCGAAATCGAAATCGTTTGCCTTGATTTCATGATAGCAAGTTAGTCCTGTAATGTCACAAACCCAACTGACTGGTCGAATATCTTACGCCTTCACTAGTCGGGAAAACACGAAAACAGCCATTCTCGTGCGTTCAGGACAAAACGCATCGTACCACTGATGACACGATGGCGCGTGTAATCGAAATTGAAATTTGTTACGTCTACAAAACGTAAAAATTAGACCCGTGATTTCTCGTGATGTTGTGTGTCAGGATAAAATCCGGACACAACTCGTGACGCTACAATTGCACAACGCTTTTTGTCGAGGAATACTCGCCAAAGTCGCAGGTGATGAAGTAAGATCCGGCAGGTAGATTGTGCAGATCAAGTGTCAACGTGGTGGTATTATCTGCGGTCGCTTCCCGGTGAACGATTCTCCCGGACATATCAGTTATAACAATTTCGCGGAGAGTAGATTGGTCAGAACAAGAGATCGTGATATTTCCGTTTGAAGGATTAGGAAATACTTCAAAATCTTGCACAGCAGGCTGTTCCTTAACATCCAACATCAAATTAAGAAAATAGTGTCCGCTAATGTAGTCGAGACGTTCCGTGCATGGATCATTGACCGGAACCAACCACATCGTATCGCCTGAAAAAACAGTCGTATAAACACCGGTGTCGGCAACACTTGCGCATCCCAGTGCGGGATCATCGACCATGCTATAGACGTTTGGTGTATAAGTATATCCACCTATCGCCGCCCAATTGACCAGATCGAAACCGAGGCGTGCAGAATCTACCGTAAAGTTCCAGTACATACCAAACGTGTTGGAAGTGTCGTAATCAGCCCACGTTGTGCCCACGAGTGATTGACTTCTCAGTGTGCTTAGTGAGGTGAACAGAAGAACAACGAGTAGAATTTTTTTCATGGATAAAGAATTGGTATGTAAAGTAAAATGAAAATTGGCTCAGGTGATTACACTACTTCTTCAAACTCGCAAACATGTACTCGCGGTTCATGCGCGCAATGTTCTCGAGAGAGATTTCTTTCGGGCATTCTGCTTCGCAGCTTCCGGTGTTGGTGCAATTTCCGAAACCTGCTTCGTCCATTTCTTTCACCATGTTGAGGACACGATCTGTGCGCTCTGCCTGTCCTTGCGGAAGCAATGCGAACTGAGAAACTTTTGCAGAAACGAAAAGCATCGCTGAAGAATTTTTACAAGCTGCAACACAAGCGCCGCAACCGATACACGCAGCAGCAGCGAATGACGCATCAGCATCTGTTTTCGGAATCGGAAGACAATTTGCATCCTGCGCGTTTCCTGTATTCACAGAAACGAATCCACCTGCCGACTGAATCTTGTCGAACGCTGTACGATCAACAACGAGATCGCGGATTACAGGGAATGATTTCGCACGCCACGGTTCAACCGTAATTGTATCGCCGTCTTTGAACGCGCGCATGTGCAGCTGACAGGTTGTTGTTCCCTGCCAAGGTCCGTGCGCACGACCATTGATGTGCATAGAACACATTCCGCAAATTCCTTCGCGGCAATCGTGATCGAATGCAATCGGTTCTTCGTTCTTCTCGATGAGACGTTCGTTCAGTACATCGAACATTTCGAGGAAAGACATGTCTTCCGAGATATCGTGTACCTGGTACGTTGTGAAACCACCTTTGTCAGATGCGTTCTTTTGTCTCCAGACTTTTAATGTAAGATTCATAATTCTATGCTTTTAAATTGACCGCCAATCCCGATAGCTATCGGGAGCCCAAGGCGTAGGTGGTTTACTTATATGATCTTGCTGAAACTTTGATGCGTTCGTATTTCAATTCTTCTTTGTGCAATTCGAATTTCACATCGGGTTTGAATTCCCAGCAGGCTGCGTACATGTAGTTTTCATCATCGCGCATTGCTTCTCCTTCTTCGGTCTGGAATTCTTCACGGAAATGTCCGCCGCATGATTCGTTACGGTTCAATGCATCGAGGCACATCAATTCGCCGAGCTCAAGGAAATCTGCAACACGTCCAGCTTTCTCGAGTTCAAGGTTCATTTCATTTTGTCCGCCGAGAACCTTTACTTCTTTCCAGAACTCTTCACGCAATGCGCGGATTTCAGCAGCAGCAGATTTCAATCCTTCTGCGTTCCGGGCCATTCCGCATTTGTCCCACATGATTTTTCCGAGACGTTTGTGGAAATGATCGACCGACTTCGTGCCCTTGTTGTTGGTGAGTTTATCGAGCGTGTCCTGCACATCTTTCTCTGATGCAACAAATGCTTCGTGATCAATTGGTAAAGCTTTGTCTTTGATCTGGCTGTTGAGGTAGGAGCCGATTGTATATGGAATTACGAAGTAACCATCAGCGAGTCCCTGCATCAATGCAGACGCACCAAGACGGTTTGCGCCGTGATCAGAGAAATTCGCTTCACCCAATGCGTACAATCCAGGAACAGTTGTCATGAGATTGTAATCAACCCAGAGTCCGCCCATGGTGTAGTGAACAGCAGGATAAATCCGCATCGGCATTTCGTACGGATTCTCATCCGTGATCTTCGCATACATATCGAAGAGGTTGCCGTATTTTTCTTTTACTACTTCTTTACCAAGTGCGATGATGCGTTCTTTCGATGCATTCGCTTCGTTGGTTTTTGTAACCTGCTGTTTTCCGTAACGCTCAATTGCTGCTGCGAAGTCGAGGTACACCGCCATCTTCGAAGATCCAACACCGAAGCCGGCATCGCATCGTTCTTTTGCTGCACGTGATGCAACATCACGCGGTACAAGATTTCCGAATGCAGGATAGCGACGCTCGAGGTAATAATCGCGTTCGTCTTCCGGAATCTCACTCGCTTTACGTTTGTCGTCTTTTTGTTTCGGAACCCAGATGCGTCCGTCGTTACGAAGTGATTCTGACATCAACGTCAGCTTCGACTGGTGATCGCCGGTTACAGGAATGCACGTCGGGTGAATCTGTGTGAAGCAAGGATTTCCGAAGTAAGCTCCTTTGCGGTGTGCTTTCCATGCAGCAGTAACGTTCGAGCCCATTGCGTTGGTCGACAGGAAGAATACGTTTCCATAACCGCCAGTACAAAGTAATACCGCGTGACCGGAGTGACGTTCGAGTTTTCCGGTTACGAGATCGCGTGCAATAATTCCTTTTGCTTTTCCGTCGACAGTAACAACGTCAAGCATTTCGTGACGCGTTAACAGCTCAACAGTTCCGAGACCAACTTGTCTCTGCAATGCAGAATACGCACCGAGCAACAATTGCTGTCCGGTTTGTCCTGCTGCGTAAAACGTACGCTGAACCTGTGTACCACCGAATGAACGGTTGCTCAGCAGTCCGCCGTACTCACGCGCAAACGGAACACCTTGTGCAACACACTGGTCAATGATGTTCGCACTTACTTCAGCCAAACGATAAACGTTGCCTTCGCGTGCGCGGTAATCGCCGCCTTTAATTGTATCGTAGAAGAGACGGTAAACAGAGTCACCATCGTTCTGGTAATTTTTCGCTGCATTGATTCCACCTTGTGCTGCAATTGAGTGCGCACGACGGGCAGAATCCTGAAAGCAGAATACTTTCACTTTGTAACCCATTTCCGCAAGAGAAGCAGCAGCGGCAGATCCGGCGAGACCGGAACCAACGATGATGATTTCAAGGCTGCGTTTGTTTGCAGGGTTAACGAGCGGCACTGAAGCTTTGTATCCCGACCATTTTTGTTCGAGAGGACCTTCAGGGATTTTTGATTCGAGTGTTGACATAATTCAGTAGCTGAAATTCAAAAATTATTTTCTGTTACGCGCCCCATGTGAGCAGGTTAAAGCCCATCACTTTCGCAGCGTAAAATAAGATCGGGAAAGAAGCGAATCCGATTCCCATGAGAATTGCGAAACCAGCGCTCGCCTTTTTCAGAAGCGGTGCATATTTCTTGTTGTTGATTCCAAGGCTCTGGAATGCAGAAGCGAATCCATGGGAAATGTGCCACGCAAGAATAATGATTGAAACAAGATAAAGTCCTGCGTAAAGCGGATTGCCCATTGCTTCCGCAACATTCTGTGCAAGCGTCTGCTGTCCTTCATGACCAACTGTATCAGTTACACGATATGGAACAAAGAAGTTGATCAGGTGAATCACGATGAAGAAGAAAATAACGGCTCCGGTCAATCCCATGTTGCGGGAAATCCACGACGACGTTTGTGCTCCGCTGGCAGTTGCATATTTCACCGGTCGCGCATCAGTGTTTTGTTTTGTGAGAACCACCGCCTGGATGACGTGTATCACAATCGCTGCAAAGAGAATGATCTCCACAATCCTGATGAAGAGCATGTGCACCATCGAGTGAGATGTTTCGTTGAATTCAACACCGCCATCGCCGTAGAACAAGCTGACGTTGGTGTAAAGATGTTCGACCAGAAATAAACAGAGAAAGAGACCCGTTGCGGCCATTACTGCCTTCTTGCCGAGCGAAGAAGTGAGGAATTTGTTCATAGACTGAACTGTGAGTTTGGTTGATTGCTATTCCGATTGCGATCCGGAGCAGCGTGACAAATGTACCTACGGGAACGTTTTTCGCCAACGGAAATCGTGGAGAAAACACACAAAAACACGAGAAATATTAACAATAATGCTTGCTTATCCGGACTCTGTCTAAATAGCGATCGCCCTAGCTTGCTCAATTCGCTTCCTTAGCCGCGGGATAAACCCGCACTTCGACAAGCTCAGCACAGGCGCGGCTAAAGAATATTTTCGATGCAAGTTGCGAGCAATTTCCCTGTGAATTCAGCAATCGAAATCGTGGTTCTCACAAAGATTTTCTTCAGCCGCGCGGGTTTATCCCGCGGTTGAAGAAAAGCGGATTACTTCTCTTGTTTCCGGTTATTGAATGATGAGCAGCTTTCGAAGACACGCAGTTTCAGTGACCACTGAAATCACGTAAAAACCGGTTACGAACATTGATAAATCAATCTGGGTCACAAGTTTCGTAGTTGATTCGAAAGCTGTTTCCTGCATTAATTCTCCAACACAATTAGTTATCCGAATTGTGCCTTGTTGTGCTTCGCTGAATCCCGCACTGATATTGCAGAATTCATTTGCAGGATCGGGATAAACAGTAAGGATTCCAGTTGTTTCAGAAATGGTAGTAAGGCCGGTAGTGAAATTGACAGTGGAAGGCTGACAACGTGTACAACCATTCGCATCAGTCACGCATAATGTGTATGTTCCCACGCACAGGCCTGTGATGTTGGCCTGAGTTGAAGTATACCCATTCGGTCCAGTCCAAGAATAAGTTACAGATCCGGTACCTCCCGCAACATTGGGCGTGATACTCCCGTCACAACAATTTGAACAGGATGCTGGAGAAACGCTGTAGAAAATAACGAGCGGGGGAGGCGATTGAATTGTAAAAAATGCGGTTGCCTGACAACCGACCGAATCTGTTATGCTAACCAAATAAGTACCAGCACAAAAACCGCTTGCAGTTTGCGTGGTGTCGCCAGTGCCCCATTGATAAGAGTAAGGTGGTATTCCACCGAAAGGGTAGGCCGTAGCTGTACCGTTGCATTGACCGTTACAAATAACTGGCGTTGTTGTAACCTGCACACCACATTGCGCGATTGCAAGGGAGGTATAGCACGCAAACACAACTACGAAGAAAAAGCCTTTCATGATTGGGATATTAGCTTTTGAAAGATACCAAAAACAATGATTGACTCATGGAGTTGCCGCCAGTCACAATATCTTTTAATGCAGCGGTATTCCAGTTATCTTTATCGCCCTAACTACTCAATATGCGCTACGCTCCAATTCCAAACTCACTTTTCACCGGCAATCGGAAACGTTTTGCGGCGAAAATGCTTCCGAAATCAATTGCAATTTTCAACGCGAACGATGTTCAGCCGACGAATGCAGATGGCACGATGAAGTTCCGTCAGAACAACGATCTGTTTTATCTCAGCGGTGTTGATCAGGAGGAAACTGTTCTCGTTTTGTTTCCGGATTGTCCGGATGCCGATCACCGTGAAGTGTTGTTTGTTCGCGAGACGAACGATCACATTGCAGTTTGGGAAGGCGAAAAGCTTTCGAAAGCGGGTGCAACGGCAGTTTCCGGAGTGAAGAAAGTGTATTGGAGTCACCAGTTCAACCAGGTTTTCTTTGGGTTGATTGCAGAGGCAACAAACGTTTATGTAAACACCAACGAACACGTTCGCGCTGTTGTTGAAGTTGAAACGCGTGATGCACGATTCATCAACTGGTGCAAGAAACAATATCCTGCGCACAATTATGTTCGCAGTGCACCGATCATGCACGAACTGCGTGCGATCAAATCGAGAATTGAATTGGAATTGATGCAACATGCTTGTGATTTGACTGAGCAGGGATTCCGTCGTGTACTTAGTTTTGTGAAGCCGGGCGTTTGGGAATATCAGATCGAAGCAGAGCTTGGTCACGAGTTCACTATGAGTGGCGGAGGTTATGCGGGATACGAACCGATCATTGCGTCGGGTGCGAACTCTTGTGTACTTCACTACAACATCAACGACAAACAGTGCAAAGACGGAGATGTTCTTCTCATGGATTTCGCTGCTGGATATG
>CAYUTR010000235.1:0-8173 GCA_964447465.1 uncultured Chryseobacterium sp. | reverse complement strand
ACTGGAAATAGAGGTAATACAGGTAACACTGGAAATACAGGTAATACAGGTAACACTGGAAATACAGGCAACACAGGTAATACCGGCAACACAGGTAATACCGGTAACACTGGAAATACAGGCAACACGGGTAATACCGGCAACACAGGTAATACCGGTAACACTGGAAATACCGGATCAGTTGATCCAATGCCGAACGATACAGGAATTGTTTTCCGTGTTCAGGTTGGTGCATTCAGCAAACCAATTTCGAAATCAACGTTCGCTGATGTTCCGGGACTATTGGTTTTCAAAACCGACGACGGACTTTACAAATATGTTTCCGGTTCCTACAAATCATTCCAGGAAGCATCGGATGCGAAAGCAGCTTTGCTCGTGAAAGGCTATAGCGGTGCATTTATTGTTGCGTACAAAGGTGGTAAACGTGTTCCGCTTGAAAAGGCTGGTGCGATTTACATGAAACAGGAACCGCCTAAACCGGATTCTACTCAAGGTGCAGGAACGAAGTCGATGGTTGAATTCAAGGTGCAACTTGGCGCATTCAGAAACGAACCACCGGCTGATGTGAAAGCGAAACTGGATAAAATTGCGAATGTCCAGAAGTCAACCACCTCACAAGGCCTCACACGCTACACTGTTGGTGGAACTGCGGATTACAAGGAAATCACCGCTTTACGCGACAAAATGCGTGCAGAAGGCTTTCCTGACAGCTTCATTATCGCTTTCTTCAAAGGCGAACAAGTCTCTGTTCCTGAGGCTATTGAACTCTCCAAGTAAAACATAGCCCAAATGGCATTACTTTTGGGGTAGTAATTCAGACCTAAAACTCTGCCATGAAAAGGATTCTTACGATTATGATGATTGCCGGTGCTGTACTATGTTCTACGGACATGTACGCGCAGGATGGAGGGAAGAAAGACAAGAAGAAAAAGAAGAAGGATCAGAAGGAAGCAGCTCCGGCTGATACGACTATGATGCGTCAGGAAGAATCTCCTGCTCCAGGTGGTAGCCCAGCTGAAATTACAATCGACGAAGCAGGAACTGGAAAAACAAAAACTCCTGGCTCTTCTACAAACAAAACTGATTCAACAAACAATAACAGTCCTGTACCTTCAGGATTAGAACGTCCTGCCGAAGAAACTCCTGCACCTGCTCCGAAAGAAGCAGAAGCGGGTGAAGCTGCAAAGACAGAAACTGCGCCAACACCTGCACCTGCACCTGCACCTGCACCTGCGCCAGCACCTGAAGCCGACGCTCCTGCACCACCATCTGGTGCAAGCGGACTTGATGCGGGCGGATCAGGAACTTCTCTTACAATTGATGAAGCGGGAACTCAAAAAGTGAAGTCGCCAACACAAATTATCGGTGATGGAATGAGTGGAGGTGCTGCACCGGAAAGTCTGACGATTGATGAAGCAGGAACGGGCAAGACCAAGAAAGCTACCACGACCACTTCAAGCGGAACTCCTGCATCAGCAGCAGACACTACAACTGCAGCTCCAACAACTGTGAAAGAACAGGTGAAGCAAGAAGTAAAAGAAGAAGTGAAGGAAGAAGTAAAAGAAAAAGGAAAAGAAAAAGGCAAAGAAGCCGGTGGAAAAGTGATTGATATGATCAAGCCAAAACAGTAGGCAGTAAGCAGTCTGGCAGTAGGCAGTCAATAAAATAGAGCGCGGAGAGATTCGCGCTTTTTTTGTGTCTAAGAGTTACAGCACCGTTCCAGTAACGTTGTTTTCATAATCTGGTTTGTGATACCTCGCGTGTAAAATCGTCAATCTTACTGCTGAAAACCACACGAGCCCTAAGCCGATTCCCGGTATTAAACCCAAACTACGACCGCAATAAATTTCCGTTAGCATAGTTGCCAGACCATGTGAGATAATTGTGGCCCATCCTGAAAATAAAAAACAGCTCCGAAGTAGCTGTTCCCAAACGATTTTTGCTTTTTCTTTTATTCTTATTCTACTCAATTCATTTTTGTTCATTCTCATTTCTATTTGTTATGATATAAAAATAGAAATGAGTTACCTGATTAACATTAAGCCGTAATCAGGGTAATGTTATGTTTACATTACTGTGAAACATCCTCTGAATGCGTTTCACGTAATTCCTCCGCTTTCTCAGTAGACACACCGGTTTTTCTGAATAACCAATCCCCCACTCTCTTCGGTATAACAGGATGCACAAGTTGTCCGACATAATGCTTCGGAAATTCTTCTTTGATGCCAAGTTTTTCAGGTTCGTGATCGGGACAGGTGTATGTTCCAAACATCACATCCATCAGCGGAGAAATGTTCGCGTAATTTCCGCGATCGCGTTCTAATTCATGATGCCAGTGATGTAATTCTGGTGAGCCGATGATCATGCGCAGCGGTCCGAGCGGAATGCGCACATTGGAGTGAATGTAAATCGCCCAGATACCGCGGAAAGCAATCAACCCTGCAATTGTTTCCAAAGGAAATCCTAAAACGAATGCAGGCAGATTAATCAGTCCGATGGTGTAGATGGAATCCAATGGATGTTCGCGATGCGCCGCGAGCCAATCGAGATGTTCTGCAGTGTGATGCACTTTGTGAAATCGCCAGAGAAAATCAACTTTGTGTTGCAGGCGATGTGCCCAGTAAATAATTACATCACTCAGAATAATTACTTCCACCACCTGTAGTAACCAAGGCTGTGACGAAATAGAATCGCGGAATCCTTTCGGAACAATTCCCTGAATCCATCCGCTGAAATAAGTCAGCGCCCAGAACACCAGGAAGCTCCACAAAAGATATTGTCCGAGAAAAAAACAGAGATCAACGAACCAGCGTGGACGAAATACTTTTTGTCCCGGTTTTGCAGGAAAAACTTTTTCCATCGGAATGAACAGCAACGCAAGGAACACGATGCTGAGTCCGGTCGGAATCATTAACTGCAAAGCGTACTCCAGGTAATGCATCGCTTATTTTTTTCCTTGTTTGAGCTCACCGCGATCTACTTGCATCAAAGGAACACCACTGAATATCCCCTGAAACACGGAAGATTCATAGGGTTGTTCGAAAACGAATACTGACTTGGAACTTGACATCATCGCATTTTTCATTGCCGGGTGGGGATTCATTCCGATCGGATTACCGTCTGGTGCTCCATCAGTAAATGAATAAATGTGACTCCATGGATATGCCACGGCAATTGTCTTAGAGCTTGAAATCAAACTCCAATCAATATTCGACAAATCAATTTCCGACGCATAGAATTGCTTCGCACGATATTTCAATTTTGCAACTACGGGCTTCTGATATTTCTGATGAATCAAGCGACTTACAGCAAGTGGTGGCAATTGTCCCGGAAGAGGTTTATCGAAAGCTCCAGATTTGAAAGCCACGAAACCACTCATCAACAGCAGAAAACTTGTTGCAGTAAAAATCTTGATCACTGGATGAACTGGTTTCATCGCAGCAGCTATTTCGGTTTCTTCGTAGTGTCCGTTCTCGGAGGAAACACTCCACCTGATTTACTGCTGTTCATATACACCGGAGTTTTAGTTCCGTTGTTTGTTCCAGCTGGCGCTGCAGACTGATTGGGTGCCTGATTGGCGTTTTGTTGTTGTTGTTGCTGTTGCGCAGGTGAATCCTTCTGTGCGGGTAGTTCAGGTTCAAATATTGCGGCCGATTTCGTACTTGGTGCCATCATTTCAGGATCGTATTGAATGCTATCCTTTCCTGGTGAATCTGAATCAATCTGTACTCCGAGGTAACTTTCAAACGCACCGGCTTTGTATGCAACGAAGCCCGACATAAGAAGAGCGAACGTTGTAAGCGTGGCAACTTTGACGAAGAGGTTGGCTTTCATAAGAGAAAGTTAATGAAAAAGCGACGCCCTGACAGATACGGGTTGTGTTAAAAAAGCAGAATCCAATACCGGAATCTTGGTATATTAGCTTAAGTGTTGCTTGGTATTTTGATCAGAATCAACAAAGCAACACGCTAATGCTGTTTTATCCGAAGTTATATTTGAGACAAACCACTAATGCAGATCAGATGGCACATTTCACATTCAAACCAAAACACATCACATTGTTCTTCGCGCTTGCAGCAATATGCGTTGCCGTAAGTTGCAAAAAAGAGCCGGATCCTAAAACGAATCAGGATTGCATGAGTGAATATGGTTACGCCTACTATTCCACATCGAACGGTGTCTGCAATTACTCTGCTGCACTTGCTGTAAGCTCTTCCAATACACACTGGACATGGGGCGGATGGTACGGATACTCGGTTCAATTCATCAGGAATGGAAGTGCTACCGGTGGAACAGGAAAGATGAAACACAACTGGACCGGAGCGCCCATTTCAAATTTCTCCTGGCATGTGAACGAATTGGATGCAAGTATGATCATGTGCCACGACTACGATACAGTTTATGCGCCATCAGAACACATTTCACAGATGTCACAAATCGAACCTAATATACCCTCGAATCCAAGCGCGGTGGAAATGAACTGTACTACTGGAAATGGAACCGGTTGGGATCAGATGGCGCTAGTGGGTGGTGGTCTTTAACTGAACACAGTTTAACTACATCCTTTTTTCAACATCTGTTTGGCCTGCGAGGTACAGAACGTTCTGCCAGCTTTCGACTGCTTCAATCCTTCTTGCACCTTTTCTATGAAAAGCACACGATCCACAAATTCATCCATCGTGAAATTGTCTGGCAAGTCTTTGATAGCCATTAGAAGGTTCTTCTTTGTGATCATGTGAGCTTTTGTGTTTATCTGAAATTACTCAAAAGTTCCGGATTCTTATTCCGCAAATCGACACCACCTTCCACAACCGATTTCAGATTCGCCAGATAAAATGTCCATCCGATCTGGCAATGCACGAAGAGATTCGTTTCTGAGTTTTCATCGTCAGGAATTAAATCCTGCTTCAATTCGACAATTGTGATTCCACCTTTATCGTAAATGGAAACGCTCACTACACAATCGCCGGTGAATGTGAACTGAAAGAAATCTTTTCCGTTTGCAGCGAGAACTTTGCGGTGCTCTACCACTTCGTCGCCGTATCCGTGCCATAACCAGGTGAAGGAATCTCCCTCGTGTGCGAATTCTGTTCTCCAGCGCGGACCTCCCGGCGGTGAGAATATTGAACTTCGCAGGAACCAGCTTTCAATTCCTTCCTGTGTTGCCCAACGTTTGTAGATTTCTTCTACAGAAGCTTTGAAGTTACCGCGGACAGTGAATTCGTTCCAGTTGTTCATGAAGTTATAACGTTTAACTTTTCCAAAGTTTATCGAGGATCACGTAGTTACAATATAAACTTTGGAAAAGTTTACGTTACAACCGTTGCTCCTCAAACACAATTCCCATTTCCGACAATTCCTTCAGCACCGGTTCGTACAGTTCTTTCTTCACCGGAACCACTACTCCACTTCCTATGTATGCGCCGGTAAGAATCAACTTCACAGCAATCGCAGCCGGCAATCCTACTGTTTTCGCCATGGCGGTGTGAATTTCATCTTCGCCTTTCACAACAAGCGAGGAAGTAATATGATGATTCGCACCATTGAGCGAATACTCAAACTCATGCTGCATCACAATCATGTCTTTGTCGCCGTGCTGTAATTTCCATTTACGCTCAAGCAACTCCTGAAGAATCTGTGCAGGCGTTCCTTTATCTAACAATGTCATTTCATCACTCAGAATTCCTGTCCACTCAATCATCGACATCGACTCGCCCGCAATTGCTTTTACCCTTTCCGGAAGAGCATCCAAATTCGTATTCAGCAGCTGTGCCGACAATTCCTCGTAGGATTTTTCCTTCGAATCAATTACCGTCTTATCATCTGTCCAGCCCATCTGAATAAACACGTTCCAGGCGTTACAGAAACCTTCAGCACGAAGCGTACCACGCAACATCGTGGGAATATTTTCCAGCCCATACACTGCACGATACGAAAGCGAATCGCGGTTTGCATACGCATCAAATTTTCCGTGACCCTTCACTTCCACCGGACAAGCATTGGCAAACAGCTTTTCGTAGGGAAGTTCCTTGTACTCTCCATTCTCAATGAACTGTGCAGGCGCACCTTGTCCGGCGAGAATTACATTGCGTGGATTCCATGAGAACTTATAGCCCCATGGATTATCATTCGATTCGGGTGCTACTAATCCGCCGCAATAGGAATAGAATGCATTCATTACGCCACCCTTCGCTTCAATATCATCGATGATCTGCATGGCACTCATGTGATCGATGCCCGGATCAAGACCAATCTCATTCAGCAGAATCACATTTTTCTTTTTTGCTTCTGCATCGAGTTCGCGCATCTTATCGGAAACGTACGACGCTGTTACCAGGTGCTTTCCGAACTTCACGCAATCTTCTGCGACCTGCCCGTGCATTGCGGCCGGCAACATGGACACAACAATATCGGCGTGCTGAATTTCTATCTCACGCTGATCGCGGTTATTAATATCGAAGCGAAAACCAGTACCGTGCAGATTGTCTCCGACGCGTTCTTTCGAAAAGGCCTCATTCATATCACCAACCCTCACACTCCATTTGTAAATGGCTGCATGCTTCAGTAAATATGAAATCAACGCCGACGATGATCTTCCTGCACCAATGATAAGTATGCTTTTCATAGATCACGAAGGTAAGTAGGCAGTACGGCAGTTTGGCAGCAGGCAGTCAAAAAAAGCAAGAAAAAAGGATCGCCCAAACCAGAATTCTGTCTGAGCGATCCTATACTTTTTTACTCTTCGGTGCAGACAGGGACTGCCTACTGCCAAACTACACTACTGCCTACTATTCCGTAAACATCAACTTACCATTGCTGATCACTGCATCATTCACACGGATCTTGTACATGTACATTCCACCTGAAAGATCGTTGCGCTGTACTTTCAATTGCTGACCGAATGTTCCATTCTCTACACGGACAAGCTTACCTGCTGCATCATACATTTCGAACACATAGTTGCCAGTATATTCAGCCGAAGTAACTGTAACAGTTGCTTCATCATTTGCAGGATTTGGATAAATACCAACCTGCGCATTGCCCGAAATCATATCATTGTCTGTTATGATAAGCAGAACCGTATCGCATGTCATCATCGAATCGCCACAGAGGTTCCAAACTGTAAGACAAACCGTGTACAATCCTGTGGCTGCATACGTGTGCGTGGGATTTGCAGTAGTATCTGTTGTGCTGTCGCCGAAATCCCATAGGTAAGAAACCGCTGATGGAGCATTGCTTGTAAATGTTGCGTCCATCAATGTATCCGTAGAAGCGAATGCCACGCTCAGTACTTCAGGACAAGTTGTAATCATTGTACACACTGTATCCGCTGCGCAATCCATCGAGATGAGACAAACGTTGTATGTTCCATTCACAGCATAAGTGTGGGTTGGATTCTGCAACGTAGAGGTTGTTGCATCACCGAAATCCCACATCCACGATGTAGCATTGGTCGACATATCCACGAACGACCATGTGTGAACGGTATCTTCCATCTGCATAAATGCTGCGGTTGTAGGAAGACAGATGATTACTGTACTACAAACCATGTCTGTATCGCATGTTCCGTTATACGCGGTGAGACAGACTGTGTACGTTCCTGAAGCAGCATAAACGTGAGAGGTATTCTGAGATGTTGACGTACTTAAATCACCGAAATCCCACAACCAACTATTGGCTCCGGAGGATGCGTCATTGAAGACAACAGAATCAACGTACGTTGTCGATCCGAAACTGGCTGAAGTTATGGTACTACCACAAACAGTAACAGATTGGCAGATCGTGTCGATCCCGCACGAGGTAGTGATGTAATTACATGCGTTGTATGTTCCTCCAAGTAAATAGGTGTGCGTAGGATTGTCAACAGTATCCAAAGGAGAACCATCACCATAATCCCAAACAGAGGTGAATGAAGTATCTGAGTTGTTTGTGAATGCGACGTCCGACTGATTCAGCACTGTATGATTCGCAGTGAATGTGATAGTTGAATCGTAATACATTTCCACACGGCTTATGCTTCCGCCGGCTTCTGTCCACAATTGCTGAGGTGGCGTTGTAGGAAGCGGAAACTGCATTCCCAGTCGCGCAATGGTTACCGGAAAACCGGCAATGTCGGTTGGAAAATTTGACGCTCCATAAGAACCAGAAGTACCGCGCTGGCCAAGAATTCCGA
>CAYUTR010000234.1:0-8204 GCA_964447465.1 uncultured Chryseobacterium sp. | reverse complement strand
AGCGTACTTTAAACGTGAGACCGCCACGCTGTGCTCGCGGTGACGTTAAGCCTTTTTGTTTTTGTGTTGTAGAAACTAGTGGCTAATCGAGCTAATCTTCTCCGGCTCGTGTTTGTGCCTGAACATGATAGCAAAGAGAATTCCGATCACAGCTGCATACGCCGCAAACGCCAACCACGCATCATGCCAGTTGGTATGACCTTCTGCATCGACAAAATATTTGCCAAGTGCCCAGCTGCTTACCACAGTTCCCAGATAAGCCCCTACTCCATTGGTCATCATCATGAAAAGTCCTTGTGCACTGGAGCGGATTTTCGGATCTGTTGTGGTTTCAACAAACAGTGATCCTGATATGTTGAAGAAATCGAATGCCATACCGTACACGATGCAGGAAAGAATAATCATCCACAATCCGTCTGCCGGATTTCCGTAAGCGAACAATGCGAAACGTAACACCCATGCGATCATGGCGAACAACATTACTTTTTTGATTCCGAATCGCTTCAGGAAGAACGGTATGGTAAGAATGAAAACGGTTTCTGAAATCTGTGAGATCGACATGATGATAGTGGAATACTTCACTACCAGCAGATCTTTGTACTTATCAATTTCCTTGAATCCGTCGAGGTAAGAATCGCCATACATATTTGTCAATTGTAATGCCGCTCCCAGGAACATTGCAAAAATGAAGAACAATGCCATTTTGTATTGGGCGAATAACTTAAATGCATTCAAACCGAGCATCTCTACGAACGAAGCATTCGAGCCGATACTTTTGGCAGGTGGACATTTCGGCAGCGTAAACGAATAGATACCGAGAACAATCGCCGCAATTCCGGCAATGACAAATTGACCAGCCGTGAGCTTACTCCCGCTCAGATTCGTAACCCACATCGCAACAATAAAACCTATGGTGCCCCACACACGAATCGGAGGAAATACCTTAATTACATCGTGGCCATTATTTTTCAGGATAGTGTAAGCAATAGAATTGGACAACGAGATTGTTGGCATGTAACAAATCATCGCCGCAAAAATGACATAATACAAAGTGTCCGGATCATTTACCTGCGGAACATAAAGAAGAATTGCACCATAAAGAATGTGCAGGATACCATACAGCCGTTCTGCGTTCATCCACTTGTCTGCAATGATTCCGACAAGAGCAGGCATAAATAGTGAAGAAAGGGCGAGTGTAGAAAAAATGGCGCCGAATTCATGCCATTCCCAATGCTTACCGTTCTTGCAATAAGTTCCGATTGTAATCAGCCACGCTCCCCAAACGAAGAACTGGAGAAAACTCATTACAGTAAGTCGTAGCTTGAGATTCATTCAGCGCTTTTAGAAGACAAACAATTATTGCGCTGCGTCGAAGCCTGTCCTGAGCCTGTCGAAGGGCGTCGCCGCGTCGCTGCGGTGTTATTGAGATTTTCTTTTATTCAGCTCGTCCCGTATCCGCGACGCTCTCTCGTAATTCTCGTCTTCCAAAGCTTTTGTGAGAAGTTCTTCGAGCTCCTTATCCGTCTTGCGCTGAAAATCATTGCCGCTGGTCACTTCTGCGAGCAATTCTTCTTCCTCCTCTGAACTTAAATCATCATCATTGCTCGCGGCTGTCGGATCCTGTTCTTCATCCAGAACAATTCCTGCTTGAGAAAGAATGAATTCGTAGGTATACACCGGACAATTGAAACGAACCGCCAGTGCAATAGCATCAGAAGTACGTGCGTCAATTTCTCCTTCAGTCGCACCATTCTCGCAAACGAGTTTGGCGAAGAAAATTCCTTCGATGAGATCGTAGATCAGCACTTCCTTCACTTCAACACTGAAGGTTTCTGCAAAGCTTCTGAAAAGATCGTGTGTAAGCGGACGGCTGGGTGTCATTTTCTCGAGCTCGATAGCAATTGCCTGAGCCTCGAATCCACCAATAATAATCGGAAGTCGTCGTTTACCTTTTGTCTCACCGAGGACAAGAGCATAAGCTCCGGACTGCGTTTGGCTGTATGAAAGCCCAACGATTTCCAGTTTTATTTTCTTCATATCCTTACTCACGGGAGAATGGCATTGATTCTTAAAGATAAGTGTAATTCGCGACTAGTGCTGAGCCGCCTTGAATTTTTTGATCGCTGCGGTAAGCTTCGGAACTACATCAAAAGCATCGCCAATTACGCCGTAATCCGCAGATTTAAAGAACGGTGCCTCTTTGTCAGTGTTGATTACCACAATAGTTTTCGATCCGTTCACACCTGCAAGGTGCTGAATTGCTCCGGAAATACCGATGGCGATATACAGGTTCGGGCGGATGGCAACACCGGTTTGTCCAACATGTTCGTGGTGCGGACGCCAATGCATATCTGCAACCGGACGCGAACATGCGGTGGTTGCGCCCAACGATTGTGCAAGCTCTTCCACGATTCCCCAGTTCTCCGATGCCTTCATTCCGCGACCTGCTGAGACAACAAGTTCGGCTTCAGGAAGTGGTGCAGTTGCCGCAGAACGGGTCTTGCGTTCTTTCACAGTCACAACACCTTTTACTCCGTCGAGATTAGCCGTCATTGGTGTAACAGTTGCACTTCCATCGCCCAGTTTCACCGGGAATGAATTCGGCAGTAACGTAATGATTTTTTTATCAGAATGAATCGAGAATATCGCTGTTGCTTTGCCAGAGTAAGCAGTTTTTTCAACGGAAAGTGAATTACCACTGATCTTTGGATTACCTGTAGCACCAGCCACGATTCCTGCTTTCAGTTTTACAGATAAACGCGGTGCAATTGCTTTGCCCATCAGATCGTGAGAAAAAATAATCACATTGGCGCCCTCAGCATCAGCAACCTGCTCAAGTGCGGTTGACCAAAGTGCAGAATCTCCGCTTTCAAGATTGCTTCCTGAAACAGTTACAACTTTTGTTGCTCCTGCTTTTCCAAGATCACCGAGAATTCCTGCGTCAGTTTTTCCATCAATCACCGCAGTAACTGAAGTAGAAAGCTGTTGTGCAATATTCGCAGCATAATTCACCGCTTCCAGTGATGTCTTCCGGATTTTTCCGTTTGCTGCTTCTGTAAAAACTAGTACTGACATATCTAAAGTTTTTCAATTCGTTTTAAACTCCGCAGGTGATAACGGTAATTGTCATACTGAGCGTAGCCGAAGTATGACGACCAAGGTGTCGCTTAGATCACCTTAGCTTCACTATGCAACATCGCCACCAGCTCATCCATGTTATCCGCATCCACCATCTTCACCGCTTTTCTTCCTTCTGCAGGAACATAAGAATCGGCTGTCGTAAGTGACGAAGGATTTCCTGCGGGAACAATTGTCAAGGGTTTAGTACGCGCCGCCATAATGCCACGCATATTCGGAATACGCGCTTCCGCCATTCCTTTCTGACAGCTCACCACAGCTGGAAGATTACATTCCACGACAGCAGTTCCACCATCGATATCGCACTCCAACGTTGCAACAGTTCCGTTAACATCAAGCTTAGATGCAAGCGACACGAAAGGTGTTTGCAAATGTTCTGCAATCATTCCTCCAACGAGCGAACTGTTGTGATCAATCGTTTCTTTTCCAACGAGAATCAGGTCGAATCCTTTGTCTTTTGCATAAGCAGAAATCTGTTCTGCAACCGCTGAAGCATCAGAAGGAGTCAGATCAATTCTCACCGCATCATCGGCTCCAATCGCAAGACCTTTACGGATAATTGCTTCGTTCTCCGCCGGACCAACATGCATAAGCGTAACCGTTCCCGCACCTTTTGTTTCTTTCAGTTCGAGTGCCCGCACAAGCGCATACCACTCGTCGTATGGATTGATCACAAACTGCACGCCTTGTTTGTTCAGGGCTTTTGCATCGGGAGTGAAAACGATTTTTGTTGTGGTATCAGGAACATTGCTGATACAAACGAGGATCTTCATGCTATTAATTTTTTGATGCGTTTTTCTCCGAAGGAGTCCTCCGGACAAGAGGTGCAAAAATAACGTTTTAAGGGGCACCACAAAACGATTTTTTTGAGCTTAAATCCACCCCTTTGCCCGCCCGTCTCCCGACTCCCATCTCCGATCTTTTTTACCTACATTTGCCACCTGAATTATCCCGATTTCTATGAGAACAATTGCTTTCCGTGAAGCCCTTAGAGAAGCCCTGAATGAAGAAATGCGTCGCGATGAGCGCGTGTTCCTTCTTGGTGAAGAAGTTGCAGAATACAACGGCGCTTACAAAGTGAGCCAGGGAATGTTGGCGGAATTCGGACCTGAAAGAGTAATCGACACTCCGATCGCGGAACTTGGTTTCGCCGGGATTGCTGTTGGTGCCGCGATGAACGGTTTGCGTCCTGTTTGCGAATTCATGACGTTCAACTTTTCTCTCGTTGCGATTGACCAAATCATCAACGCTGCAGCAAAAATGCTGAGCATGAGCGGTGGACAATTCAACATACCAATGGTGTTTCGCGGACCGACAGGAAGTGCCGGACAACTTGGTGCTCAACACTCTCAGAATTTCGAGAACTGGTTTGCTAATACACCGGGACTGAAAGTGGTAGTACCTGCAAATCCATACGATGCAAAAGGACTTTTGAAATCTGCAATCCGCGATAACGATCCTGTAATTTTCATGGAGTCGGAAGTGATGTATGGCGACAAAGGTGAAGTTCCCGAGAGCGAATATCTTCTACCTATTGGCGTTGCAGAAATCAAGCGTGAAGGAACCGACGTAACAATTGTGTCCTTCGGAAAAATTCTGAAAGTTGCACTAGGTGCTGCTGCAGAATTGGAGAAAGAAGGAATTCAGGCAGAAGTAATTGACCTGCGCACCGTGCGCCCGATTGATTATACAACTATCATCAACTCGGTAAAGAAAACAAACCGGCTTGTAATTGTTGAAGAAGCATGGCCACTTGCCAGCATCTCAACAGACATTACCTTCGTTGTTCAGAAAAATGCATTCGATTATCTTGATGCTCCTATAACACGTGTTGTAAGCGCTGATGTTCCACTTCCATACGCAGCTATTCTTGTTGAAGCTGCATTACCGAATATCGCGAAGACTGTGAAAGCGGTGAAAGACGTGATGTACATGCAGGCTTAGCGAGAATTATTTCTGTCGCAAAACATTCTGAATAAATAGTGCGATTTTTAATCGAATAGCCGTACTGATATGAATTATCAGTACGGCTATTAATTTTTTCATACGATCAGGTTGCATTCGACTGAGAAAATGAGCCGTATTCAGCAACTATCATAGTGGCTTTTCATGTGAAATGAATTATATTAGACAGGCTCATTTTTTATTCTTCACAACCACACGAACTATTTTCCGATGAAACACATTTTACTTTCCCTGACATTCGCCGTTTGTGCGATTACTACTTCTCATGCTCAGGTGACACAGCAGTGGGCGACGCCATACAATGGTCCGGCAGGAACCAACGATGAAGGAAAAGCAATTGCAGTCGACGGAAGCGGCAATACGTATGTGACAGGTCGTGCTACTAATGGCACCAACTACGACTACGCAACACTAAAATACAATAGTGTTGGTGTTCAGCAGTGGGTTCAATTTCGAAATGGTACAGCCAACGGAAATGATATGGCAAAGGCAATCGCCGTTGATGGCAGCGGAAATGTATACGTAACAGGTCGATGTGTGAATACCGGAGTTGGAAGTGACATCGTTACAGTAAAATACAATACTGCAGGTGTTTTTCAATGGGCGGCCACATACAATGGAACCGCAAGCGATGAAGACGAAGGTGTTGCAATTGCTGTTGATGCTGCTGGAAACGTATATGTAACAGGTACACGTTTTACCCTGACGCCATATAGTATTGATTATATAACGATCAAATACAACAATGCTGGCCTGCAACAATGGGCAACGCCTTACAATGGCGGAGCATCATCTGATGATTACGCAACTGATTTAGACATAGATGGCTCGGGCAATGTTTACGTTACCGGCCGAGCGTTAAACGCAGCGTTTGATTTCGATATGGTGACAGTGAAGTACAACTCTGGTGGACTTGAGCAGTGGGTTGGTATTTACGACTCTGGAATCAGTGGTGCCGATGTTGGAGTTGCAATTGATCTTGATGGATTGGGCAACGTGATTGTAACAGGTCAATCGGCAGCGGGCAACTACAATTACATCACTGTGAAGTATAACAATACAGGTACGCAACAGTGGGCAACACCGTTTGATGGCGCAGCGAATGATTATGATCAGGCAGTCGACGTTGTAGTCGATGCCACTAACTCAATAATTGTAACGGGATATACATCGACCGGAACTCAGTTCAATTATATGACTGTGAAATATAATGCTGCAGGTGTGCAACAATGGGCTACCCCACTTAATGCAGCTGGAAATGCCGATGACTATGCATCTAAGATGTGTGCAGATGCCAGCAACAACATTTATGTTGTAGGTTATGCAACGTCCGGAGGCAATTTTGTTTACATGACAGTAAAATATAATACCGGAGGAATTGAGCAGTGGCGAATTCCATATTCCATTGGACCTGACAATTTGGGGTTTGGTATTGCTGTTGATGCGACCAACAACGTTTATGTAACAGGTCAATCGCTTGTTTCCGGAATCAACTACAATTACATGACGATCAAATATTCCCAGTCGTCGGCACTCTCTGCAACACAATCGCAAGTTGATCTGACGTGCAATGGTGTATGTAACGGAAGCGCAACAGTTGTAGCGAGTGGTGGAACAGCTCCGTACACTTACAGTTGGGCTCCAAGCGGAGGAACGGCAGCAACTGCATCGTCACTTTGCGCGGGCAATTATACGTGTACGATTACCGATAACATTGGTGCACAAATCACAAAGACATTTCTCATCACACAACCAACTGCTGTTACTTCATCGATTGTATCGCAAACAAACGTTTCCTGCTTCGGTGGAAGCAATGGAGCAGCAACAATTACCGCAGCAGGAGGAACCGGAGTGTTGACTTACAATTGGACACCGGGAAATCCAACCGGTGATGGAACAGTTAGTGTTTCTGGTCTTACTGCCGGAACATGGACCTGCACCATCACTGATGCAAATGCATGTGTCCGTACACAAACTGTAAACATCACTTCTCCTACTACAATCGTGATGAATGCTTCGTCACAAACAAACATTTCATGTAACGGAGGGTCGAATGGTGCAGCTTCAGTTACGGCAGCAACAGGTGGTGCTGGTGGTTACACGTATAACTGGACTCCTGGAAATCCAACCGGTGATGGAACAATCAGTGTTACTGGACTAACCGCAGGAACGTGGACGTGCACCGTTACCGATGCGAACTCTTGCGTTAGTACGGCAACATTCAACATTACTGCACCGACAGCAATCGTGATGAATCCTTCAACGCAAACAAATATTTCCTGCTTCGGTGGAGCGAATGGCGCGGCCTCTGTAACCGCTGCTACTGGTGGTACACCGGGATATACTTACAATTGGACGCCAGGAAATCCAACCGGTGATGGAACCACAAGTGTTAGCGGTCTCACAGCCGGAACATGGACATGCACAGTGACAGATGCAAACTCCTGCGTGCGAACTGCAACATTCAACATCACTGCTCCTACTGCAATCGTGATGAATCCTTCGACCCAAACAAATATTTCCTGCAACGGAGGTTCGAACGGCGCTGCGTCAGTTACAGCAGCGACTGGTGGTGCGGGTGGCTACTCGTACAACTGGACTCCCGGAAATCCAACCGGTGATGGAACAACGAGTGTTACAGGACTTACCGCAGGAACGTGGACGTGCACCGTTACCGATGCGAACTCTTGCGTTAGTACGGCAACATTCAACATCACTGCTCCAACTGCAATCGTGATGAATCCATCAACGCAAACAAACATCTCGTGCAACGGTGGATCAAACGGCGCGGCAAGTGTTACGGCAGCTACAGGTGGTGCAGGTGGATTCACGTATAACTGGACACCAGGAAATCCAACCGGTGATGGAACAACAAGTGTTACCGGCCTCACAGCAGGAACATGGTCGTGTACAGTTACGGATGCCAATAGTTGTACGAGACTTGTAACGTTCAGCATCACGGCACCAACAGCAATTGTGATGAACGCATCTTCTCAAACGAACGTTCTGTGTAACGGCGGTGCAACAGGTGCCGCAAGTGTTACCGCAGCAACTGGTGGTGCACCAGGTTATACATACAATTGGACGCCGGGAAATCCAAC
>CAYUTR010000233.1:0-8223 GCA_964447465.1 uncultured Chryseobacterium sp. | reverse complement strand
ACATGTTGCTTAGCATTTCTGCTGGCCACAGACAGGAAGAGTTCGACAAATCAGGAACCGCGCAGTTGCTGGTTGGAATGCTTGATATGTCAACGGAAAAATATTCTGCTGAACGTGTAGAAGAAAAAGCAGAATTGCTCGGCAGCGAAATCTCCATCAATCTCACCTCAGACGAGATTCAGATTTTTGTGACGTGCATGACGCGCAATCTGGATTCAACAATGGCGCTGCTGGATCAGAAACTTTTCCATCCGAAATGGGACCAGGAAGAATTTGATCTTGTGAAACAACGCCAGCTCGAATCAATCGAAAACATGGCTACGCAGCCGGGAGCAATGGCCGATTTCATTGGCAACAAGATGCTTTATGGTGAAGGCCACATCATGTCAACGCCGCAGATCGGAATCAAAGCAACTGTGGAGAAACTCACACTTGAAGATGTGAAAGCATATCACAAGAAGATGATTTCTCCGAACATCGCACGTTTAGTTGTTGTATCTGATCTCTCGCAAGTCAACTTCCTTAAGAAGATGACACCACTCGAGAAATGGACATCTACCGGTGTTGTGATGAAGCCGGCAGATCAGCTCCAGACCAAGGCAACTCCTGGTCCAACAACGATTTTCCTGTACGACAAAAAAGCTGCGGCACAATCTGAAATCCGCGTTGGCCGTATGGCTTTACCTTACGATGCAACCGGAGAATACTATCGTGCTTCACTGATGAATTATCCTTTAGGCGGACATTTCAACTCACGTATTAATTTGAGTCTGCGTGAAGAGCATGGCTGGACCTATGGCGCACGTTCTGGATTTGGTGGCAACGCATACACTGGCGTGTTCGGTGCATCCGCTGGTGTTCGTGCAATGGCGTCCGACAGTGCTGTGGCAGAATTCATGGGCATCATTCAGAACTACGAGCAGAAAGGAATTACGCCTGACGAACTTTCTTATATGAAAACCGCGATTAAGCACAAGGAAGCATTGCGCTACGAGGATCCGTATCAGAAACTCTTCTTCATGAAGAACATTATTGACTACAATCTGCCCGACAATTACACGCAGACACAATTGCAGATTCTTCAGGGAATGACGAAGCCCGGAATCGACAGTCTTGCGCACAAGTGGCTCGGTACAGAACAGATGACTATCACCGTTGTAGGTGACAGCGCGTTACTTTACGATCGTCTCGTGAAACTCGGTTACAAAGTAAGCGTAGTTGATTCTCAAGGAAAAATTCTTCCTCCTCCTCCTGTGAAGGAAGTGAAGAAAGAAGAACCACCTCCGCCGCCACCAGCTGACGATAAGAACGGTAAGAAGAAGAAAAAGAAGACCAAGAAACCGAAGGGATCGAAATACGAGGAGATCACGAAATAGTTCACCGTTTCAATAGTTGACGGTTCACAGTTTAAAAGGCGGAGACATGTTCTTCGCCTTTTTCTTTTTACACGATCCTGTCGACTCTGCGGAGTCGCGCTTGACTACCAACCAACAACAAGTTTCTCGCTCGCAAGCATCTTGTCACCTGCTGATACATTTATCATATATATCCCTGCCGAAAACAACCTTCCATCAATCACAAGCGAGTTGCTCTGCAAACCTTCCTGCGTGTAAACAACTTTCCCGCTCACGTCAAAAATCTCCACCGAAATATTTTCGAGACCATACGAATCGTAATTGAACAGATTAATCGTCACCTGATCATTCATAGGATTCGGTCCCAGCACCATGCGGAAAGGATGATAAACTGCAGCTGATAGTGAAGTTGGAAATGCTCCTTCATTCACTGTGTTGTGCGCATCTACCTGTGCACTCCACGGACGATCTACAATTCCGGACGGCCAGATAATCACGGCGCTATCAATACTTGTATAAATACCAAGACCGAAGTGAACGGCCATCGTGTTTTGAATTCCGTATGCTTCACCTGAACGTACTTCGCGAACCTGGACGCCCCATCCTCCATAAATTTTTACAATGGCACCGATTCCGTTCATGTTGCTCATTCCGCTTGTAGCACCACCAACTAAATCAAACATAACGTAGTGATTACTGTTCGCCGTTGTGTTCATCCACAGTTTATCGGTCACGCCAGATGCTGTCCACATATCACAATAACTTGCATACACATCAAGTCGTCCATCATCATTGAGATCTCCGATTCCATAAGCGTTGATCGCTTCACCACTCGTGTCGGGAAATGGATTTAGTGAGTTGGTAAAAGTTCCATTCCCGTTGTTGTGATACAGATAGTGAACACTTCCACCAATCAGAAGTTCCTGGTAACCATCATTGTCGAAATCGTGAAACGTGCAGTTCTGTCCGAAGAAAGTTGTGGTGTTCACAATTCCGGAACCGACCATCGCATTGGAGAAAACACCAGAGCCGTTGTTGATCATGAGCTTGCTGTTCACATCGTAGTTCATGACGAACAAGTCGTTATCTCCGTCATTGTCTATGTCACCAGATGCAGTTGCCCAGCCTTGCGCTCCATCGCGAAGACCGGTCCAGTTGGTTACATCCTGCGTGTACGTGTTATTTCCATTGTTGATGAACACTTGATCAATGCGACGCACATCTGTTGGCACAGTTACGCCCTGACGACAATGCGTGATCATCAGATCGATGTAGCCATCGTTGTTTACATCGGTCCAGATCGACGTATAGTTGCCACTGTTATCGCTGGAAGGAACAGTAGCAAGCGGAACAAGGGCTTGATTCCATATCCATCCGGTTGTGGTGCCATTGCCCTGAAAAATATCAGGCATCATATTGTCGTTGCACGTGAATGCATCGAGATAACTGTCGCCATTGATGTCGAAATAATTTGCTCCCTGCGGAAAATCCGGAGTGGCGCCAGTGAGTGTTGTAACATCCGTCGCTGTATAACCCAAACCGTTCCAGTGCATGATGCGGGTGTAGCCAAATCCATCTCCCCAAAGCACGTCGTTAAATCCGTCGTTGTTGATGTCACCCGCACAAACACTCCACGGTCTGCCAATAATTTCACCGGGCGAAGACAGTTCTGTAAATGCTCCGTTCGGAATTCCCTGGAATTCGACAAACTGTGTATCGAGGGTGGATCCAACGCAGGCGCGAATGATATCATCCTTTCTGTCACCATTCATGTCGCATACACCAACTGCATTTCCGCTGTAGAACGCAGACGTGGGCAACAGGTTCGATTGATCTGAAAAACTTATTTGCGCTGAAGCAGTGAATGCATACAGCAACGATGCCGAGAGTAATTGTAGTTTCATGAGAAGTGTTTTGCCGACTCAAGTTAGGAAGAAACGCGTTACAGTCTGGAGACGCCGGACAGAGAATATCTCTTTCCCGCGTCCCGATAGCTATCGGGATGAAGCCCACGGCGATCTTCTCTTTGATTGTGTATGGAAGTGCACGGGCTTGAGTGAAAATAATACTTCAGCTCAAGCCCGTGCACATTTATAAATAGAAACAATAAGAGATCGCCTTGTGCTTTAGCACGAGGAGCCGAAATCCACTCCCATCTTTATTGCACCATCAACTTCTGCGATTCAATCTCCGCTTTCCCATTGGTAACAGTCACCACATACATTCCGGTTGAGAATGCACTGCGATCAATCACCAGCGAACTGCTTTCAAGTCCTTCTTTGATGTAAACCGCTTTTCCGGTTACATCATAGATACGCACTGCAAGATTTGCCAGTCCATATGAATCGTAATTGAATACGTTGATCGTAACCTGTTCATTCATCGGATTCGGTCCGAGAATCATGCGGAACGGATGATAAACTGAATTCGAAACAGATGTCGGGAACGCACCTTCATTCACGGTGATGTGATTGTCGATCGGATTGCTGAACGGACGATCTACAATTCCTGAAGGCCACATCACAACTACGCTATCAATCGTAGTGTAGATTCCGGTTCCGAAGTGAACTGCAAACGTGTTCTGAATTCCGTACGCTTCACCGCCGCGAACTTCGCGTACCTGAACGCCCCAGCCACCGTAAATTTTTACGATCGCACCAATGCCACTCATGTTGCTGTAACCCGGTGCTGCACCGCCGATCAGATCAAACACGACCCAGTGATTGCTGTTCGAAGTTGTGTTCATCCATAACTTATCATTCAATGATGATGGCGACTGAAACAAATTACAGTAACTCGCATAGCAGTCGAGACGTCCGTCGTAATTCAGATCACCAACTCCGATTGCTGCAACCTGATTGCTGCTGTACGGGAACGGATTCGGAGACGCAGCCGTAAATGTGCAGTTACCATTGTTGTGATACAGGATGTGTGTGTCACCCGTGATCAGCAAGTCAACATATCCATCATTATCGAAATCATGGAATGTTGCATTCGTTCCGAAGATCAATGTTGTACTTGCAATTCCCGATGCAGCCATGGTATCAGTAAAGACACCCGTCCCGTCATTGATCATCATCTTTCCGTTCACGTCATAATTCATTACGAAGAGATCCATGTCTCCATCATTATCGATATCGCCGGAAGCTGTACTCCATCCTTGTGCGCCGTCGCGAAGATTCGTCCAGTTGGTTACATCCTGCGTGTACGTTCCGTTTCCGTTGTTGATGAAAATCTGGTCGATACGACGTGGGTCTGTCGGCTGGGTAACTCCTTGTCTGCAATGGGTGATCATGAGATCAATGAAACCATCGGCATTAATGTCTGTGAAGATCGACGCATAATTCCCGCTATTGTCGGATGCCGGAACAGTTGCAAGCGGAATTGCTGCCTGATTCCATGTCCAGCCAGTTGGAGTTCCGTTTCCAAGAAAAATATCCGACGTCGTGTTATCATTGCACGTAAACGCATCAAGAAAACCATCGTTGTTGATGTCGTGAAAATTGCAGCCTTGCGGAAAATCGGGAGTTGCGCCAGTGAGTGTCGTAACATTTGTTGCAGTGTAGTTGCTTCCGTTCCAGTGCAGAATACGTGTGTAACCGTATCCATCGCCCCATGAAACATCGGTGTAACCGTCGTTGTTAAAATCGCCACACGCCATTCCCCACGGATCACCGATGTTTTGTCCAACTGACGAAAGTTCAGTAAACGTATCATTGGCGGCCTGCTGGAATTCTACATACTGCGTAGTATTATTCGATGCGCGAACAATATCATCCTTGTGATCGTTGTTCATGTCGCACACACCCACTCCGTTTCCGCTGTGGAACGTTGCAGTTGGCAGCAATGTGGTCTGATCAGAAAAAGTGATCTGCGCAAAAGCGGATGTGCTGATTGCAACAGCTGCAATCCCGGTTGCGATTCTGAGTAAACGTGTTTTCATTTCTGTAGTGTTATTGTATGATGTTAAGGTACAAAAAACGCCCCGACATCGCTTGCGATCGTCGGGGCGTTTAATCCTTACGTTATTTTCTTAGCGCACCAGAAGCTTCTGAGCGTCAAGCATCTTCTCTCCGTCGCGAACCTGTACAAGGTACATTCCGCCTGCGAGAACAGAGCGATCAATCACGATACGGTTGCTGCTGATTGCAGATTGTGCATAAACAACTTTTCCGTTGATGTCAAGAATCTGCATGCTGAGGTTCTGATACAATTCTGTGTTGAACAGATTAATTGTAACCTGCTCTGCCATTGGGTTAGGACCCATAGTCATGTGGAACGGATGGTTATTGATGTTTCCTGTTGTTGTCGGGAATCCACCTTCGTTCACTGTGTAATGAAGGTCAGCAGGAAGCGTCAGCATTTCATCAACGATGCCTGAAGGCCACTCGATGATAACGCTGTCGATTGCAGTCGAAGAACCCAATCCGAAATGAACTGCGAATGAATTCTGGATCCCGTAAGCTTCACCTGAGTGAACTTCACGTACCTGAACTCCCCAAGGTCCAAAGATCTTCACGATTGCGCCAATACCATTCTTGTTTGAATATCCCGGGATAGCACCACCTACAAGATCAAAGAAAATGTAGTGATTGGTGTTTCCAAGTGTAGGACAGTTGTTCATCCACAACTTGTCGCGACGTGTTCCAGATGGTGAATTGTAAGTGCCGCAATAGCTTCCGTAAACATCAAGGAATCCATCACCATTCAGATCACCAACAGCGTGTGCACGCATGTCGTTAGTACCATATACCCAAGGGTTCGGAGCAACAAGTGTAAATGTCATGTTGCCGTTGTTTCTATACAGGTACTGGTCGTCACCTGAAATCATCAGATCGATGTATGTGTCGTTATCGAAATCCTGCCAGGTGCAGTTCTCTCCGAATGTAGTAGTTGTGTTTGCAATTCCTGATGTAGCCATGATGTCCGTGAAAATTCCAGTTCCATCGTTCGTCAAGAGGTGACTGTTCACATCGTAATTCAATACGAAGCAATCCATATCACCATCATTATCGATGTCACCGAAATTCGAACTCCAACCTTGTGCACCATCGCGAAGATTAGTCCAGTTGGTAGTATCCTGACTGTACGTGTAGTCACCATTGTTGATGAAGATTTGGTCGACACGACGTGGATCGTTAAATGGAGTTGTAACACTCTGGCGGCAATGTGTGATCATAAGATCAATATAACCATCGGCATTAATGTCAGACCAGATGGAAGCGTAGTTACCGCTGTTGTCTGATGCAGGATAAGTAGCCAACGGCATAAGTGCCTGGTTAAATGTCCAAGTGTTTGCACCGTCGCCAACATAGATATGTGGCATATCCGTATCTGCACAAACGAACAGATCAAGATTTCCATCGTTGTTTACGTCATGGAAGTTGCATCCCTGTACGAAAATGTAACCCGCAGATGTTAGTGTAGTAACGTTGCTACCTGTATAACCGGTACCGTTCCAAACCATCAGACGTGAAGCTCCATTATCTCCCCAGTGAACATCATTGTATCCATCATTGTTAACGTCGCCAACACACATTCCCCAAGGTGAACTTAGGTTGTATGTATAAGTTTGCTGAACAAAGTTTCCCGCCAGTTGCCATGTACAAACCGACATATCTGTATTGTCGGTGCGAACGATATCGTCCTTGAAGTCACCGTTCATATCGCAGACCCCTATCGAGTTTCCGCTCGAATAAGTTGCGTTGGGCATCAAAGCAGATGTTTGATCCACAAAAGCGATCTGTGCGAACGCCGGGGCAAACATTCCTGCTGAAAGAATAATTCCTGTGAGTAGTTTTTTGTTCATCGGGTAGTGGTTTAGAGAATACGATAATACCCAATAACACGCTAATTACCAAGACTTAAGGAACTTAATCGGTGGATGTTTTATAAGTACGGCCAAACCCTGCTTATGAACGACCAAAGCAAGGTTTTCGTAGGACTAAATGGGGGGGGCTTCCGACATATAGAGCCACGGTTCTTCTTATCTTTAAGTCCCAAATTGATTTCATGAAACAATTTTTACTCAGGCACAAAGCTGCTGTTGCTGTAATTGCGGTTTTTGGCATGGTAACTTCAGTGGTATTGCTCTCGCAGAATTTCGCGCAGGCAAAAACATACCATTCAGATGACGAGCGTGCGCGTTTGCATGAGATGTTGCAGAGTTTGCCTGTAGATACGAATGATTACTTCGGTGGTTCAGGAAAGTGCGGTGGATGTCACGGCCGTGATCCTGCAGGTTTTGCGTTTATTACCTATGCCGGAGAAGATGTAAATATTGCCGATGATTGGGCCGGGACGATGATGGCCAATGCGGCGCGCGATCCGTTCTGGAAAGCAAAAGTTTCTCATGAAGTTCTGGTGAATCCAGGTGAGCAGGTGAACATTGTAAATACGTGTACACGTTGCCACTCACCGCTCGGACATTTCACAGCGGAAATGGATAGCACCATGCCATTCACCATGCAGGAAATGGAACAGGATTCGCTTGCGATGGATGGAGTGAACTGCAGTGCCTGTCACCAGATTAGAGATACATTGATGGGGAATAATTTTACTGGTAATTTGTTCTATACTGATCACCACGTTTATGGTCCTTATATGGATCCCGTGAGTGCGATCATGGAGTTCTTCGTAGGATTCACCGTGGAAGGAAGTCAGCATACCGTTGAGTCAGAAATATGTGGTGGTTGTCACTCGCTTGTTACGGGCGTACATGATATTTCAGGTAATCCAACTGGTAACAGTTTCTTCGAACAGGCTACTTATCACGAGTGGAAAAATTCCATTTACAGTACGCTCGATTCAACCTGTCAGAGTTGTCACATTCCACGCATTACAGATTCGATAGACATTGCAACGAATT
>CAYUTR010000232.1:0-8276 GCA_964447465.1 uncultured Chryseobacterium sp. | reverse complement strand
TTCCCAAGACTGTCGGTCTGCGTCATTGTAGTAGTAACACCGTCTTTGTCAACCGGCGTTCTTTTCGCAGTGTTCGGTTCTTTATCGCGATAATCAGGAACGCCATCTTCGTCTTTATCTGGCGCACAACCATTCCTGTTGACTTTTACTCCTTCAGGTGTCCCTGCACACATATCATCCGCATCACTAACACCATCCTTATCTGAATCTTCATTGAGAATATCCTTTCCGTAAGTACCTTCTTCTTTGGGACCAGCTTGGTTGAACTGGTAGTAGAGCGAAACACTCATGTATGCCCAACTGTCGTTCTTATCAAACTTTGTGTTGTCGATGTAATCAGAGAACGTGAGATTGTAGGTGAGCCTGAAATCTGCACCGAAGTGACGGTTGAATTTGAACTTCGAACCAACGCTGAGCGGAATTCCCGTTGTGCTCCGCGTATAATTCGTTGCGCTATCTGTCAATTGTGTTTCGTATGTGTAATCGCGGGAGAGATAACCGGCATTAAGTGCACTAGGAGAAGTTTCGCTCATGTCGCGGATTGATCCATCGCCCCAGTAATGATAGAGCGAATCATTTGCAGCATGCAGATCGCCATGCGGATCAAAATTCATCCACATGAAACCTACACCAATGTATGGCCCAACAGTGGCACGACGAGAGAGTACAAAATCATTGTCAAGATTGAGCATGAGGCCTCCACCAATGCTCATGAATTTTGTAGTGAAGTTTCTGTTGAAGACAGATGATCGTTCATTCGCGGTGAGCGTACCGTAGACACCATACACTTCAGCGCCCAGCGTATGCAGAAAACGCTGTTCAACTCCGAAGCGAAAACCGGTACGGAATGCTCCACCGGTATTGTTGCTTGCTCCGACGTCGCCTTTGAAGTAGGTGAGACCCGCGCCAAGCCCGATGAGTGGCAGTTCTTTTCTATCTTCTTCAGATTGTGCCGACAATGTATTGGTCGAGCATAACAGCTGCATGATGCAGATCAGCGGGAGTAGCGTAGCTGTTTTCTTCAAATCTTATGGGTTTATGCGTACAGAACAAATCTAGAATTGCAGTGGCTGCAACACCGTTGATCCTGTTCGCAATTACCAACATCAGAATGTGAATACGACTACATGGAAACGCTGAAAGCCCCGTGGTTAGAGGCTTTCAGAGGTTTTGAAGAAAGAGTATTGCACAACAACGTTGTTAACATTTCGTTGTTAGCAGTAGTTAGAAGTTCGGCTTCAGGAGATAGTGCGAGTAGAAGTCATTAATAATCTTCACCGCCTCATCCGCTGTGTCAACAACGTGGAACAATGCGAGGTCGCTTTCATTTACGTTATGTTCCTTCAAGAGCATGGTCTGTCTGATCCAGTCAACGAGGCCGCTCCAATATGCACTTCCAACGAGAACAACTGGGAAGTTGGCAATTTTCGAAGTCTGCACAAGCGTTAATGCTTCGAACAACTCATCGAGTGTGCCGAATCCTCCAGGCATTGCAATGAAGCCCTGGCTGTACTTGAGGAATATCGTTTTGCGGATGAAGAAGTAATCGAAGTTGATGTTCTTATCGAGATCGACATAAATGTTCGACGATTGTTCGAATGGCAAACGGATGTTGAGTCCAACCGATTTTCCTTTACCGGTCTTGGCACCCTTGTTCGCAGCTTCCATAATTCCGGGTCCGCCACCAGTGATTACACCGTAGCCTTCCAACGTCATTCGGGTTGCAATATCTTCTGCGAGTTTGTAGTAAGGGTTGTCGGGCTTCGTTCGTGCTGAACCGAAGATGGACACACATGGTCCGATCTTAGTCATCTTCTCAAATCCTTCAACGAATTCCGACATGATCTTAAAGATCTGCCATGAGTTACCGGCCTTAATTTCATTCCAGTCTTTTTCTGCGAAGGCGCGCCGGATTTTTTCTTCCTGATTTTCGGTCATATAAATACTACTCTAAGTTTACTCTGTATTCGGCGAAGTTGTGTTGTTGATGTAAGATTAGCAAATAACCTGCCGGATTAGAGAGGATAGTTGTTTTACGCGAACTGCAGTTGCGAAGTTTCACAACTCTTGCTAAAGCCCTGAATACGTGCTTGAAATGAAGGAAGATGTATATTGCGTTATGCGGATTGTAGCTTACTTGTTTGCAATAAATGTCATGTTATGGAGTTGCGGTGAAGACAGCGACGCTCCAGTAATCACTGATTCCGTTGGCGATTCTGCAATCGTAGTAAGAGGCGATACCACTTCGAAGTTGATTCATTCGCACATCAGCAAAGACAGTTTTCTGATTAACGATTTCATTGCGCGTGTCGATTCGTTCTTTACTGCATTTGCGGGAGGTGAACTTACCGTAGCTTATTCTGAGAAATCGATTTTGACTCGGGACACTTTTACAAATGTGTGTTACATTCTTATGCCAGTAAATGGAAGTACTGTTGTTGAGTACAATGTTGAATCTGGAGCAGGTAATCCCACCCTAACGTTCAAAGTATATGAAGCGTGCTACGAGAATGAAACTGATTCAAAAGTTGCATGGAAGGAATTCAAGCGGCTTTCACACTTTCCGAATGATTCAGTTCCTGATGACCGGTATCCTTGTGTGAGTTATTGCAATGATTATGCTTTCAGAACCGGGAGCAAAATATTCTGGTTAAATACAGATTGTGGTTATGGTTCCGACACATTCGGCACATTGCGAAAATTACTCGTGCGATCAGTGAATGAGTGTAAAATTGAAGACTACATGATATGTAATCGCGGGGATGGGTTGCCGGTCAACCATTAAAATAAGACCGGTTACTAAGCGGAATTGATCTGTTGTACAGTTGGAGTAACCAACACTATAAATTAGATTAAGTTTGAATAACCCGAAAGCCTGACCATGAGAATACTATGTCTGATTATTTTCTTGTTTGTCGGCACGTGTTTGTCGGCACAAACAGATTCAGCAAAGCTTAAGTTAAACTCGAAAATTTACATAATTGAAACTACTGACGGTTCAATTATCCGTGGACAGATATTAAGCGATGATGGGGAACAGTTCATTGTCAAGACTCAAACATTGGGCGCTGTTACCGTTCAACGTACTTCGGTCAAATCAATCAAGGAAAGTGACGGAAAAGTAATTGAAGGCAACGTGTGGTATGATAATCCAAATCCTTCCCGGTATGTTGTAGGTGCTTCGGCAATTCCGCAGAAAAGAGGAGCAGGGTATTACCAGAATATGTTTCTGATCCTGAATGGAGTTAATTATGGAATTACAGACAACATTTCTGTTTCAGGAGCAACCGAATTGTTCTCGGTTCTTGATGGTGATGCACCCTCTGCTTTTTGCATATCACCTAGAGTAGGATATCAGCTGCGCCCTAAGTTGCACGTAGGTGGCGGACTTCTTTATACACTGCTGGCTTCTTATCCGAACCACAACCATCTGCATAGTTTTCTTGGGATGGGATTGATTACTTATGGTACGCATGATAACAATCTAACCTTTGGAGCTGGATGGGCTGCAATGAACCGCGGTTATCTTTCCGGGGGTATCATTGACCGTGAAACTTACGTTGCTGGTGAACCTTCTTTTACATTAAGCGGAATGTGGCGTCCTGCAAGATGGCTACTGCTTGTAACGGAGAATTGGTACTACGCCTCGGCACAAAGTTATGGTGGTGGCTTTCTCGATTGGAGCCTGTATGGAGAGTTCTACGTATCGGCAGGAGCACGTATCATGGCGCGAAATTTCAGCTTTGATTTGGGATGGATGCAAAGTCCGGGCTGGTATTACATCAATCTCGGACTTCCTTACCTCGGCTTCACCATTAATTTCCAGACGAAGCAAGCAACTCGTCCTTCAGAAACTTCGCCGTAAAACTCACTTTATTTTTTGCAACGTGTTCCGGTGTTCCTTCCGCGAGAATTACACCACCACCACTTCCGCCTTCAGGACCAAGATCAATTACGTAATCCGCAACCTTGATGATGTCCATGTTGTGTTCTATCACGAGAACTGTGTTTCCTTGATCAACTAGCTTCTGTAATACTTCCAACAGAATACGGATGTCTTCGAAATGCAAACCGGTCGTAGGTTCGTCAAGAAGATACAACGTGTTGCCTGTTTGTTTCTTCGCAAGTTCTGTTGCAAGCTTCACACGTTGTGCTTCTCCACCGGAAAGTGTAGTGCTTTGTTGACCAAGCGTGATATAACCGAGACCAACATCATTCATCGCCTTCACGCGGGAAAGAATAGATGGATGCGCTTCGAAAAACTGCACGGCCTGTTCGATCGTGAGATCCAAAACATCACTGATGCTCTTTCCTTTGAAACGAACTTCGAGTGTTTCACGATTATAACGACGGCCATTGCAACTTTCACAGTGAACGTAAACATCAGGAAGGAAGTTCATCTCGATCGTACGAAGTCCTGCGCCCTGGCATGTTTCGCAACGTCCGCCCTTTACGTTGAACGAAAATCTACCCGGTTTGTAACCGCGGATTTTCGCTTCTGGTAATTCGGCGTACAATTGGCGGATGTCGGAAAAAACATTGGTGTACGTAGCCGGATTCGAGCGCGGTGTACGTCCGATCGGCGACTGATCAATGTCAATCACTTTGTCGATGTACTCGAGGCCGTGAATTTTTTTGTATGGTAACGGACGTTTCTCTGCACGATAAAAGTGTTTACCGAGAATAGGGTAGAGGGTCTCATTGATCAGCGATGATTTTCCGCTGCCGCTAACACCGGTAACGCAAATGAATTTTCCGAGCGGAAGTTCTACAGTTACATTCTTCAGGTTGTGACCGGTGCAACCATCCAGCACTATCGACTTTCCGGTTCCTTTGCGTCGCTCTTTCGGAATGACAATTGATTTTTTGCCGGTGATATAGTCTGCAGTAAGCGTATCGAACTTGATGAGTTCTTTGGGCGTTCCTTGTGCGACTACAAATCCACCATGAACACCAGCTTTAGGTCCAATGTCGAGAACATGATCTGCAGCCATGATCATTTCCTTATCGTGTTCAACAACAAGAACAGAATTACCGATATCGCGAAGATTTTTCAGTGCGTTGATCAAACGCACGTTATCGCGCTGGTGAAGACCGATACTTGGCTCGTCCAGAATGTACAATACGCCTACAAGCTGAGAACCGATCTGAGTTGCAAGTCGTATGCGCTGTGCTTCTCCACCGGAAAGTGAACGTGAACTTCGGTTTAGCTGCAGGTAATTGAGTCCAACATCAAGAAGAAAACCTAAACGTGAACGGATTTCCTTCACTACCTCCTGCCCGATACTTTTCTGTCGTGCACTGATACGTCCTTCAATTCCTTCGTACCACTTATGAAGCTCTTCAAGTCCCATTGAAGAAAGCTCCGCAATATTTTTACCGTCGATACGGAAATACAGTGCTTCTTTCTTCAATCGCGTTCCTTCACACTTCGGACAAATGGATTCGTTCATGTATTCCTGCGCCCATTTCTGAACACCGGACGAACCTTCCTGTTCCTGACGCGCGAGAAAATTCACAATGCCTTCAAACGACATGGAATAACTGGTGCTCGAACCTTGTGTCTCGTTTTTCACTTTGAGCATCTCGTCGGTGCCGAACAGAATAGCATTCAGTGCATCTTCCGGAATGTCCTTCACCGGATCAGAGAGCTTAAATCCAAACTTCTGTGCAATCGCTTCGAGCTGGGCGAAAATCCAATTGTTGCGGTGCTCGCCGATCGGAACAATTGCACCCGATTTTATACTCCGCGTTTTGTTCGGGATAATCTTGTTAATGTCGATTTCAAGAATGTGACCCAAACCATTGCAGCGGTTGCATGCTCCGTACGGCGAGTTGAATGAGAATAAATTCGGCGCCGGGTCGTCGTATGCGATCCCCGATGTAGGACACATGAGGTGTCGACTAAAGTGTCGTGCTTCTTCTTTTCCTTGCTCCGCAACCATCATCGTTCCTTTGCCGTGACGTAGCGCCAGCTTTACCGATTCGATAATCCGCGATGTATCGTCGTCTTTTACTTCGAGACGATCAATCACGATTTCAATGTCATGTACTTTGTACCGGTCAAGCTGTACACGACTGGTGAGTTCAAGTACTTCACCGTCTACACGTGCTCGCAGGAATCCCTGCTTGCGGATGTGCTCGAACAATTCGCGGTAGTGACCTTTACGTCCTTTCACTACCGGGGCGAGAATGTAGATTTTCTTTTTCTGGTAGGTAGATAGAATCAGATCAATGATTTGCTCATCGGAATACCGCACCATCTTTTCACCTGTCACATAAGAGTAAGCATCTCCGGCGCGTGCGAAAAGAAGACGGAGAAAATCATAGATCTCGGTAATTGTTCCAACAGTAGAACGAGGATTTTTATTTACTGTTTTCTGTTCGATGGAAATTACAGGACTGAGACCGGTAATTTTATCTACATCCGGACGTTCGAGATCGCCCAGGAACTGACGCGCGTAGGCTGAAAACGTTTCAATGTAACGCCGTTGTCCCTCCGCGTAAATCGTATCAAACGCCAACGAAGATTTTCCACTTCCACTCAAACCTGTAATCACTACAAGTTTATTTCGGGGAATGGAAACACTTATGTTTTTGAGGTTGTGTACACGAGCACCAGAAACTTCCAATGTTTCACTTTCACTCTCTGCAATTGCTGGCAAATCATTCATTAACATTCCCTTCTTTTAATCGGCACACTTGTCCTGAGCGTAGTCGATGGGTCGGCATATTGGAAATCGGCACATTGGATTATCTCCGTGGAATAGCAATTTCTTCTCCGGCAACCGGTTCTTTGCTTTCTTCACGCTTGTTGAATTCTAAAATGTAATTTTTCTCCACGCCGAATTTATCGGAAATAGATTTCCATGAATCGCCTGCTATAACCATATAAATGATCGAGCGCGAGGCGGAGTCGGCTGTAATCTCAGCCTGAGTTACAAATTTCGACGTATCGGTAACGGTCATGCTGTTCGGAGGCAATGCATCATCCTCCAGTCCGTACAACGAAGCACCTTTGACGGGTAATTGAATCGTGTACTTTTTATTCGCCGCAGAAGTAAGCGTTGATGAAATCATCCATGGATTCAACGTCTTGAGAATTTTGTACGTTGTTCCATTCGCTATTGCAAATGAAGCGAGGTCCGTAATCGCAGTATCAACGGTAATTTTTGTAACCGGTATTGTTGGATACATATCCGTTTTACGCAGATGATAACCATACGACTTTGGACGCGAAATAATTTCCTTGAGCGCAACAATCCGATAGATGTAACGCGCAGTTTCTTCATTCAGATAAAGATTGTAGTAACTGTCGGTCTTCTGTTTCGACATTGCTTTATCGATTCCGCCCATGCCGAGGTTATAAGAAGCTGCTGCCATCGTCCAGTTGCCATAGCGTTTGTACGCATCAAGCAGAACCTCGCACGCGGCCTGGGTAGATTTTTCCAGGTTGTATCGCTCGTCCACCTCCGAAGAAATCTCCAAACCGTAATGTTCCGCGGTTGTTTCCATGATCTGCCAGAAGCCCGTTGCTTTTTGAGGAGAAACAGCATTGGTCAGTCCACTTTCTGCAAGCGCAATGTATTTCATATCATCAGGTACTCCGTTCGCTTTTAAAATTGGCTCGATGATAGGAAACCAACGCGCTGCCCGTTTATGAAGCAAAACAGTTTGTGACTGCCAGTAGGTGTTCACCAATAATTCACGCTCCAGCGATTCATGAACTGTAAAATCATCAACCGGTAATATTTCTCCGCAGAAATTGATGTCTTTCGGAATCGTAATACCAAAAACTTTGTAGTTCGAAGTGAAGTACGAGCGGTAGTCTTCGTCTGTTACGGCATCATCGGCAGAAAAATTAAACAGCTTGAGCATGATCACGAGCAGCATGAGTGCCGGGATCGCAAACAAATGTTTGTACCACCGTTTGAAAAAATCAGCTATCCGCTCTGTTCTCTTTTTCATCTTTCGCCGGGGCTTTGGTGTACCTGGTAATTGCGTAGAGTGCTCCTCCCACAATTGCCATGTAAACAATAAATCCTGTAATGTACTTCCAGTTCCATGTTGTCAGCGATTTCTGTATGACCACAATCAACACAGTCGACACCATGGAAATTCCTGCATAAGTCATTGCGACCTGGGAATCGCTTAATCCAAGGTAGGACAAGTGATGTGTCGTGTGATCTTTTCCTCCAATGAACGGCGATTTCCGTTTAAGTAATCGGTTGATGACAACTGATGTTGTATCGACAATAGGAATCAGGAAGCCGAGA
>CAYUTR010000231.1:0-8288 GCA_964447465.1 uncultured Chryseobacterium sp. | reverse complement strand
TGAGAGAATGGTTCGTCCAGCAGCAAGAATGAAAATGGTTGTGCGAGTGAACGGATGATAGCAACACGCTGTTGCTGTCCAAGTGATAATTTACCGCAAGGGGCATCGAGACGATGAGCAACACCGAGTTCTTCGGCCATTGCACGTATTTCTGTTTCTGTAACTGCAGGATTCAGATCATTCTTCAGTGTGATGTTCTGAAATGCAGTTAGCGATGGAAATAATCTCAGATCCTGGAACACGACAGATAATTTATCGCGACGGATTTCTCCCCATTTCTCTACACCGAATTTGCTGATGTCGTCTTCATCCATGTATACGCGTCCATCATAATCGCGCCGAACTCCGTAGAGTATGGAAAGCAAGGTGGTTTTGCCTGTACCGGATGGGGCTTCTGCAATTGTAATTGCACTGAAATCGATGTCAGTATCTTTTCTCCACAACGATTGGTCCGAAAGCGGACTGTCCGCCAAAGGAATCGGAATTACATTGTCGAGACGGAATTTCATTTCGCGGAACCGATGTATTGCAGAACACGCATCAGTGAATTGTCGTCGCCGGTCGGCATTACAAAATGGAAAGTCGAACTGTTCGGTCCCGACTCGTAACGTATGGATGAAACAATTCCCGATAACGCAACATATCCTGCGAGATCATCAGCAGAAAGAATGGGTTGCTTAGGCGACAACAGCAATGGAGGAAGATGAGCCTTATCGAAATCCATGTACAGCGAAAATGACTGCAGTGGAATTTTCTGCGCGTAATCTGCTGGGAGTTTACCGCTGAGTTTTCCATTCTTCACAATTTCCTGAGCCGTGAGGTAATCGTTCGTGATGACCATGTGATCAGGAGTGATCACGGTGTAAATCACAAGCTCAACTCCCGGTGCTGCCCAGAAATTCTCTTCGATTTTTTTCATGCCGATCATGGTCATGATATCTGTTGCTCCCTTTGGATTCGTGATACCCAAACTGATTGCAGTCACCGGAACTTCGATGCTGAATTCGCCCAGCAGTGCATCTGCGATAGGATTATCACCAAGATCACCAATAGAGCTCAGCAATTCTGTTTTCACGCGAGGATCCGTCTCGAAAATATTTTTGTAGTCGCTCACAGAAACAACAACGCTGCCGGTAAACAATTCAGCCATCTGCTGGTTCGTCAATCCCAAAGCGCCGGTCATCATTTCTGTATTCGCTTTCATCACGGGATCAGTTTCTGTTGACGCGAGAAGATTTTTCACGTCAAGATTGAAACTCATGAAGATCAGCGGATCTTTTGTCCCGAGTAATTCAAGATCTGCAACAGATGGACCTTTCGTCTGGAAAATTGATGCTGCTGTTTGATTTGGCGCAATGTATTCTGTTACGATTTCATTCTGTTCAAAGCGCAGAAAAAACTGACTGTTGCCTTCAGCCATTCCGATCATTCCCAAAGGAGATGTTTCGGAATTCAGCACGGTAAGACGATTGTTGTTTGTCCACAATCCCGCATCAAAACTTTTAGAATTGAAACTCGCGAAAGAAGTATCCTTCCTGATTGATTCATCTTCGGTTTGCGCAAACAATGCTTCAGTATACGCACGCACATCTTCTCCGTCGACAGAAACGAAAACAGCTGCATCGCCGTTCCAAGCAAGTCCTCGTGTATCGTCAATATCGAGATAGTTGAATGAACCGAGATCTTCTGCCTTACGTTCCGGAAACATTTTCTCAGCGAATGCCGTGAAATCAGATTCATCACTCACCGCAACTACGAGCGCAGAAACTGTTGACTGTTTTTCTTTGTCTACGAAACCGTAAAAGTTCTGGATAGGATCAATTCCTGTCGCCAAAGGATCAGTCATGATGTTCAGCATGAAATCCGGAATATCATTCACTGCATCCTGTGCAGGCTTGAGAGATTCCAATTTCGATGCATCGATCTTCTCGGCGATTTCCAGATTGTGAATCGAGAATACTGCAGCCGCATCCATGGGAACGTACTTGAGGTGTACATCCGAAGTGTGCTTATTGAACCAGAACCATGCGAGAGTGGCAGCGCCAATGAAAAGTCCGCCCCCGATGAGAAGAATTTTGACGGTTTTGCTCATGATTAATTCTTTTTTTGATCCGAAGGGCCTCTTCGTGGTGCGTTAGAGTGATTTCCTTTATTGCGATTGCCACCGCCACCGCTGCTTCCATTTCCTCCCGGTTTGCGACGACCAAAATTCTTTTTGCCTCCACCGCCTTTGTGTCCGCCGGAAGATTTTGCATTAGCATTGTACACCGGAACTTCTCCAAGTTCAGCTGGCACGACACCTTTTTCCACTTCGTATCCGATCAGTTTTTCAATGCTGCCGAATTTGCGCATGTCATCGGGCGACACAAACGTAATTGCTTCCCCTTTGGTTTCTGCGCGTGCAGTACGACCAACGCGGTGGATATAATCTTCAGCATCCCCCGGAACATCGTAGTTCAGAACCATGCTGATGTTGTCGATATCGATTCCACGAGAAAGAACATCAGTAGCCACGAGAATTTTAAGTTCGCGGTTTCTGAATTTGAGAAGAACTTCTTCGCGTTCGTTCTGTTCGAGATCGGAATGTATAGCTGCAATGTTCAGTCCCAGTTTCTTCAGCTCTTTCTCCATGTTCTTCACATTCACTTTAGTGGAAGAGAAGATGATCACGCTGATGAGCGCGGGATCTTTCATGATACGCATAAGCAGCAGCACTTTCTGGGAATCGTATACGCAGTATGCAAGCTGTTTGATTCCGGCTGCAGGTTTTGATATTGCAATGTTTACTTCCGCAGGATTGCGCATCAGTTGCCCCGCCATGTGACGTATGCGTGAAGGCATAGTCGCGGAAAACATAACAGTTTGCTTATTCGTCGGAAGGTATCCATTGATTCGCATGATGTCTTCATTGAAACCCATGTCGAGCATGCGATCTGCTTCATCGAGTATCAATGTCTTCAGGTGATCGGTCTTAACGTAACCAAGATTGAAGTGAGAAAGCAATCGTCCGGGAGTAGCAATAACAATATCACAACCCGTAGTCAGTGCTTTTTTCTCGCGTTCGAAATCTTCGCCTTTACCGCCACCATAAACAGCAATACTGCTGATACCGGAATAGTAAGCGAAACCGGTTAAAGCCTGATCAATCTGAAGTGCAAGTTCGCGTGTTGGAGCAACAATCAACGCCTGAATTCCGTCGCGATCACCGCGCAGGATTTTGTTCATCAAAGGCAGAAGATACGCGGCAGTTTTTCCTGTGCCGGTCTGAGCACAACCAATCAGGTCGCGATTTTCGAGTAGGTAAGGGATAGCAAGTTCCTGAATTGGGGATGGCTGTGTGTAACCCATCGCGTCTATACCGTCCAGCACGGAGTCATCCAGGTCAAATTCGTGAAATAATGGCATTCTAAATATTCAGGATTAAGTATTGGTAACTAGGTAATTGTGGAAAAAATAAGAAGTTGAAGGTAAGAAGAAATTCGGGTTTTTGGGAGGCGTTTTGGCAGCGTAAACATTGTTTGGCAATTGCCGGAAATCACGACATTTACAGAAACCAGAACAAGTTCGAAGATTATCCGTTTAACAAACGTGAACCGCTGAAGCAGGTATGGAAAAATACGATCAGATAGGAGTTGGATACAATAACACACGCAAGGCAGATCATTACCTGCTGGGTCGGATGATGCATCACCTGAAAGCGGAAAACGCCGGAACGTATGTCGACATTGGATGTGGCACAGGAAATTATACGATCGAATTCAGCAAACGTGGAGTGAAGATGATCGGAATTGATCCTTCAGAAGCCATGTTGAGTATTGCACGTTCACGGAATACTGAAGTGGAGTGGGTGAAGGGCAAAGCGGAGACAATGACGCTTGCCGATTCGAGTGTTGATGGAGTTCTCGCAATTCTCACAACACATCACTGGAGTAATCAGGATAAAGGATATGCTGAATTGGGCCGTGTGATGAAACCAGGAAGTCGGCTCGTGATTTTTACGGCTACTCCGGAGCAGATGCGTTCTTATTGGCTCTCACATTATTTTCCATCGATGTTACGTGATGCAGGAAAGCACATGCTCTCTTACGAAACGATAGAAGAAAATCTGCACAAAGCTGGATTCTCCAGTATAAGTGCCGAAAAATATTTTGTAACCAACGATCTGCAGGATTTATTTCTGCAATCAGGTAAATGCAATCCTGCGATTTATCTCGACGAACAGGTTCGAAGAGGAATTTCTTCTTTTGCGACTGTGAAAAATCCGGATGAAGTGAAAAACGGCCTCGCGCAATTACGTGAAGACATCACTACTGGAAAGATTGATGAAGTGATGAAGAAGTACGAGAGTGAAGCAGGGGATTATCTTTTCGTTGCGGCGCAAAAATAATGTCATTTCATCGGTCCGCGTAGAAAGTGTATTTCTTCTGAGCTTCGTTTAGCAACTTCGAGATACTCTCCAACGTATTTTCTCAAAACAAGTGTATCCCCGCGGTAGTGCCAGTTGTAATCCTGATGCGTTTTGGTAGTTGTGTCGATAAACCGTACGCGATCCTGCTTGCCGAACCAATGTGTAGTCCCGAAGCAATTGTCGATTTCACAACTGTTCCAATTTTCGTAACCGCTCATGGAACCATTATCGGAGATCAGCATCACCGATGAATTATCAACGCCGGTGTATTTTCCTGAGAAAAATTGTTTGCGAAAAAACGTATCGTAATTGCGGGAAAGTGCCCATGTGTTGTCAACCGGAATACCATTGACCGATTTGACGCTGCCTTCAAATAGTCCACGTGTGATCGCAAAATGTTCATTCGATCGCAAATGTCGATAGTGAAAGGTCTGAACTGTTGAATCGCTTCCGACAAAGGTGATAATCAATTCACGCTTCTTGTTATTATAGACGAGTGGCATTTTCTGAAAATGGCCGAAGCGTACTATCGTGTCACCACGATCACTTCGTAGATAACGTTTGTCTGGAAGTAATGAACCAGCTGTGAAAACAGAATCAGAAGTAACCTTCAGGATAATGGCTGTGTACACAGGTTCCTCAAAAGAAAACGCCCCGATGCACTTATTATTCATGATCCGGTCGTGATATTCGTGTAAAATCCACCAGCCGTTTGCAGGATCATCGGGTTCTATAACCCGTGCTTCGGAATCTGAAGTTCGCGACAAGAGAAAAACAGATACGAGTATTATCGCAAAGCAGAAGACAATCGCCTTTTTCATTCAAGCTAATTTAATAATGAAAAGGGTAAAGTACCAGAGGTTAGCCTTGAATCCCGCTATTTGCGTAGGAATGCGGCCGGGATACTGATTTATGGATTGGTTGATGCCAAAGAATTCAAACAATGGCATCAACTAATCAACTAATCAGCATATCAACTAATCATTTTTTTTGGTCGAGATTTATCTCCGTCACAAAATCTCCGCACACAAAACGAAAGCGATTTTGCCCCCAACGGTACGCTGAAACCGTATGTTCGTTGGTGAATTTGAATTTTGTATCGCCACCACCGAACTTCTTGTTGTTTTTCGTGTTCATCACCGGCGTGAAAGTGTGAACGGAAACCTGGTTCGCACTGTCTTTGTTCTCATACATCTCGCTCACATGTACTGATCCGATGTAAGGTTCGAAACCCTTGTTCGACTTCATTGTTCCGGTGATCGTGTACGAAATTTTCGCCGTTGAGTTGAAGAGATTGAGATTGCTCTCAATCACCTTCACCTCGAACGATTCGATCTTCATGTTCGCGTTCTTCGTCCACCAGCCAAGCTTGTGGACTTCTTTCACTTCACATTTTGCTTTCTTCGGACCAAAACATCCGGAGAAAACAAAGAGTGAAAGCAGCGCAACCGCAATATATTTCATGCTGAATTATTTTTTAGGTGTTGTAGGCTCTGGTGGAGCAGGTGGAAGAAGCTTGTCACTGCCCATTTTACGTGTAACGTCTTCCAGCAGTTTCAGTCCAAGCAATCCACTCATCGCACCATTCTGGCCGCCAGATTCTCCGTTGCCGCCTGTGATGAGTACTTCCGGAATAATCTTGATTCGATCGCGACCGATTGCTTCTGTAATTTTCAGCTGAGAGAAGTTATCGGCACCCATTGCACTTACGGCAAGCTTATACGATTCCGCTGACGATTTACCGATTGCAAGAATCTTTTCTGCCTCAGCGTTACCAGTCACAGCAATTTTCTCCGCTTCTGCGTTCGCAATTACTTTCACTTTATCAGCTTCTGCGATGGATGTAACTTTCACACGTTCCGCTTCGGCATTGGCACCAATCTTCACGCTGGTTGCTTCACCTTCTGCTTTCTTTACAGAAGCATCTGCAACGCGATTCGCAATAAGTACGCCCTGGTCGGCCTTTACAATTTCCTTCTGGATATCGGCAATCGCTGTTTCTTTTTCGAGTGCCTGGCGTGTAACTTCCGCGCGTTTCTGTGTTTCGTAGGTGGTGTTTTGCTCTTCCGCAATCTTACGGTCGGTCAGCGTTTTCATCAGTTCGTCCGGCGGATTAATATCCCCGATCAGCGTATCCACACCATGAACGTTGTATTGTTCCAGAACGTGGCCAATGTGCTCACGTGCTGAAGTCTGACGCTCTTTACGTGTACCAAGGAAAGCGATTACATCCGAATCCTGTGCGGAGTTACGGAAGTAGTTACCGATTGTCGGTTCGAGAACCTGGCTCACGAGGTTATTCATGTTTCCAAAACGAGCAATAACTTTTGGTGCTTCAGCCGTTGGAATGTGAATGATCTGTGATACATCAAGATTGAAAGGGAAACCATCTTTCGAACGAACAGTGATTGTTGAAAGATGTTTGTCGAGCTGGTGTGATTCTGAACGCGCACTCGCCCAGTTGAGGACAAGGTTCGTAGTTGGAACCAATTCCACTTTCATGATGTATGGATTCACCGGGTATTTTCCCGGACCAAGTGGCTCTGCCCAAACACCTTTTTCACCTTTGGAAACGATGTTACCGTGTTTGAACTCTGCACCGCTCAGATCTTTTCCTTCTGTACCGGTGTAGGAGATAACCACGCCTACGTGACCGATTGCAATCTCTGTCATTTTCACCTGCTCAATCTGGATGAACCATGGATTGAGATAGTAAGAACCTGCGAGTACCACCTGCGGCTGCAATCCTTTGTTACCACCATTGCGAAGGAACGCGTCTGCATCCTGGAAATTATTGTGTCCTTCGATCTGCTGGCCCGCGATGTTTCCTTCGCTGATCGGTTTGCCGTCGAGCGTAGTTACAACACCAACCATGTTTTCAGAGATTGCGGTCATTCCATAAATCAACACGTCAAACAGGTGCGTGTTGATACGATATGTTCCTGAAGTAAGAATGGCCGACTGGCGACCTTTGCGTCCACCATTTCTGATGAACGATTCTGCGTTCTGAAACGAATCACTATCTACTTTGCGGGAAAGGATATTTCCTGTTTCGAGTTCAGCTCCATCTTTTGCAACAAACAATCCGATTTTACCTTCCGGAATAATGGTGAAAGCCTGTTGCTTGATTTCGTACTGCCAGATCCACAACCAGAAATAAATTCCCGGAGCAAGTGTCTGTGCCTGGAAGCCTGCTTCTCCGTTTGCCGCGATGATGCGTCCCGGAGGCAATTCTTTATTCGCTCCGAAGAGAACAAATTTCTTCGTCACCAGACCAATCTTATCTTCGGGAATGATGATGATTCCGAGAATGCGGAAGATGACTTTGTACAATACGAGACATAGAACGAGCACAACGACCCACCAGTAATTCTGAAGAAATTCGATAACCATGAGAAAGGGATTTGAAAAGTGTGAAGGCAAATGTAGAGAATGGGGGTGCGCACCAATGGAAATGGAGGGTTTATAGTTACGAACAGGGAAGTTCAAATGTTAGTAAAATATCGGGCTAATTGCCGAATTTGTAATTGAGGTGATAAGCTTGCCGGATCATGTTTCCGGAGTATTTATCTAGTGGCAAGAGTATGTCTGAAATTTTCCCAACAGCACCATACTCAAAATTGAATGTGTAGATGTAAATAGGACTGTATCCGCCATTCCGGATTGTCCTAACACGACAAAAAGTCACAGGCGTTCAGAAAAAAAAGCGACCATTTCTGATCGCCTTTTATTTTTTGACTGCGCACTGCCAACTGCGTACTGCGCACTGTTTACTGGTGCACCGCAATCGTCTCACCTTGATATTGACCAGCCGTAAGCTTGGTACGGATCTTCGCGAATGCATCAATCGTGTATTGCACATCTTCAATCGTGTGAACCG
>CAYUTR010000230.1:0-8297 GCA_964447465.1 uncultured Chryseobacterium sp. | reverse complement strand
GGTGTCCCGGATGCTGAGGCGGAGGGGTCGCCAAATTTTTTCACGCATAATTTTTCCGTGGACGCGAGCGCTTTAAGCGGGCCAAGCGCACGTTTCTTCAGCCGCGGGATAAACCCTCGCGGCTGAAGAAATCCATGTATCAAGCTAAAGTTTATTTCTCCGTGGCACTCCTCTCGAGTGGTCCTGAATTTGCACTACACGCGAGCGGAGGTGGTCGCAAAATATTTTCAGGTGATTTTTCCGTTGGAGTGTGCACTTTTAGCGGACCCAGCGCGGCGAAAAATTGTGATTGAAGTATGATGTTGTTGCTCCCAAGCGCACATCTTGTTAAAGTCAACATCGCGCCTAGGGCTGCGGTGCACACGCATCCCGATAGCTATCGGGAGAGAAAAATCATCTGAAAATATTAAGCGACCGATTTTTTGCTCCACTTTTTTCTAAAAAAAGCGGAATGAGAAAAGCCTAGGCACGCGGTGCACGTGGACACGAGAAAAATAGCGTGAAAAAATTAAGCGACCGATTTTTGCGCAACTTTTTCTAAAAAAGTTGCAAAGAGAAAGACTGGGACGCGTAAGGGCGTGGAGCGAGAAAAAGCGTTTGAAAAAATCGAGCGGACGATTTTTGGTTACTTTTTCTAAAAAAGTAACAAGGAGAAAAGCCTAGGCACGCGATGCACGTGGACGCGGGAAAAATAGCGTGAAAATATTAAGCGGACGATTTTTGCTCCACTTTTTCTAATAAAGTGGAAAGAGAAAAGCTATTCGAGGTAAAACTTCACCGGTAACGTATAGTAAACGCGCACAATCTTCCCTTTCGTTTTCGCCGGCGTCCATTTCGGCATAGCACGCATGAGCCGCATAGTTTCCTTGGTGAATCCCGGAGCATTGGGAACTACCTGTACGATCTGAATGTCGGAAAGTGTCCCGTCTTTTTCTATGAGGAACTTGATGTATACTTCACCTTCTTTACTTAGTCTCCGTTCAGGTTCCGGAAAACGAATCGTGCGTTTGATGAAAGCATTCAGCGAATCATTCCCACCTGGATACATCGCTGGTTCATCCGACCATTTGCCTTCACCTTTTATCGGATCGCCCAAGGAAACTACGCCTTTGCGTTTGTGATCTGCCGGAAATTGATTCGGATCACGAAACACAACCTGCGGATACTGATTCTGAACTTCATTGATCGTCTTCGAGTATTCCGGTTTCGATTGCGGAATGCGCGTTCCGTTTTTGTCGTAAACGAGAATCGTATCCGTGATGCTTTCATAACAGAACGCCTGCAATTTCATTTTTCCATTGGAATGGTAAGCTTTGAACCAACCGAACGGAAGATTCTCCTGGTAACTGATGCTGGTTTGTAATCTTCCCACTGAATCATACATGAGCCATGTGCCGGCACGATTCATCCGGTGTTTGTATCCTTTCGATTCAAGTTTACCATTCGGATGATAACTCGTGTAGAGATAAAACTGTGTTGCTCCTGCATCGTTTGTGTACGAAGTATGATGCGAGTCGCGCAAACGTCCATTCGGGTAGTACGTGATTGTGGAATCAAAATTTCCTTGGTCACTAAAGTAGATACGTCTCATCAGGTGGCCATCCTCATCGTTGTCGATCAGAATACGACGTTCTCCGTTCGGATAATAACTTTCGATCCGGGTCACCACTGTAGTGTCGCGACCATACGATATGCTGTTGGCAACGTGAATACCATTTTCATAATCTTCGACGCTAACCAACTTTCCATCTTCGTATTTACGCCAGATGCCGTCGCGCTTGTCATCTGTAAAACTTCCAAGAACTGTTAACCTGCCTGTTGTCGGATCATATTCACGATATGCACCGTTACGTTTTCCCTGCAACCATTGAGTTTGCGAAACCAGTTTACCTTCAACGTACAGGACGGAACTTCCGTCTCTCAAACCATTTGCAAAATACGTGCTGTCTTTAACATGATTGTCCGTGTAGTCGAGACTATCCACTACACGCAATCCTGTCTTTCTGCCGTGATCGTAAGTTCCCCGAACAGTTTTATCATCGGTGCCCGTATAATATTTTCCGTGCAGCGTATCCATGCGATAATTGATATCACTTACAACACGTCCGTTGATAGTCGTGATGAAAGTTCCATTCCTGGAACCTGCAAGATAATTTCCGGTGACGGTGAGAGAATCAACTTCACGCCAGAACGGACCACTTCTTTTTCCGTTCAGAAAATTTTCTTCCTGTATCTGTTGACCGTTGGAGTTATAGGATTTCCAAACGCCTTCGCGTCGGCCATTTTTTATTTTGCCTTTTTCAACACCACCTTTTTCGAGTTCAATGGTGACTTTGCCGTTCTTTTTTTGAGCGGATGCGGGAATAGCGCACGCGAGGAACAGGATGAGAATAGAGAGTGCCCGGAGTTTCATAAGAGTGATTAGCCGCGTAAAGGTAGGATAATCAAACAAAAACCCCTGATCTTCTTTCGAAGTCAGGGGTTTCAAATCGTGTCGAGTAAAATATTATTTCACAGTAACCTGTTTGCTGTAGTATTCCTGAACAGACGAACTAACGATCGTGTAAGTTCCTGCTGTAAGACGCTGCTCGAGATCAGTTGCGAGCAATGGATCTGAACCACCTGTTACTTCTACTTTGCTGTAATATTCTTCTCCTGCATTGTTGCGAACAACAATAAGAACAGGGCCTTGGTTAGCTGCTGCTGTGTTTTTCCCAACTGTAGGAGAAACAGGTGAGCCAGCTTTGTATTTAACTGGAGTTGCGTTGGAGTAAGTGATGTTGCCATCCGCGTCAATTACCTTAATACGGTAGAACGACATTCCATCGAGTGGAGTGAAATCCGTTTCCATGAATTCTGTGTTCACAGAACCTGGCTCGATACGCGAGATAGTCGCGAAATCAATTCCGTTGCGCGAACGTTCCAGCTCATAGACATCAATCCCCGTTGTAGTGGTAGTCCATGAAAGAAGGACGTGAGAATCGAGTGGCGTTGCAACCAGATTTGTTACAGATCCATCATTGGTTCCGGAGATCTCGGTAGCATTCACCGAGAAAGCGGTGAGGAGAATCGCGGCCGACAAAATTATCTTGCGCATGTAACGGGTTTTATGGTGTTCGTGTGTTGTTTAAATGTACAAAAGCTTTTCTTTGCATCCAACATCTATCGCCTCATTTTCAGGGTTTTAGTGGTTAGTAAATCACCCCTGCAATCCGGCCGACAAAATAGAAATTAATCTGATTTTAACACAACTTAATCGAACGAATACCCAACTTCGTACCATGAAAAGACTCCTGATCCTTGTGCTGTTGGTCCTTGCTGGACACCCGATTTTAGCTCAGAAAGACGCCATGGTCGCCTTCTGGAATGTGGAAAACTTGTACGATACAATTGATGATCCGGCCGTTTCCGACGAGGAATTTCTGCCTTCCGCGAAGAAGGCATGGACGAGTCAGCGATACAATACGAAGCTCACGAACACGGCTGAAGTCATACTGAAAATGAATAATGGTGTTGGACCTGACATTCTCGGCATGGCTGAAGTGGAAAACAAAGCAGTGCTCATAGATCTCACCACAAAAACCGATCTCAAAAAACAGAAGTACGGAATTGTACACTATGATTCTCCCGACAAGCGCGGAATAGATGTTGCACTGATTTACAAAACGAAATCGTTTACAGTGTTGTCGTCAGCAAGTGTTCGTGTTGAATTGAGAAATGCGTTGGATAGTGCTGCTCCACGACCAACGCGTGATATTCTTGTTGTGCGCGGAATCCTGAACAAGAAAGACACGATTTGTATTCTCGTGAATCATTGGCCTTCGAGATTGGGCGGTCAAGAGCATAGTGATCCGAAGAGAATTGCAGCAGCAAATACTCTACACCGGATTGTTGACAGCCTGAATTTACTTTATCCAGGAGGTGAAATTATTTCTGTAGGTGATTACAATGATGAACCGAGAGACAATAGCTTGATGGGTCTAACCATGCCGCCATTAGATCGTATTTATGTGAAAGGTCAAATCAACGGTAAGGTGTTCGACAATCTAATGGATTCTATCAAACAATCAGGTGACGGTACACACTACTACAAAAAAGAAAAAAGTTGTCTTGATCAGATTTTGGTTACGCCGAGCTTACGGGAGAAGAAATCTTACTATGTAACAACAGCGTGCATCTTCAAACCGGAATGGATTTTCGCAGAGGTATATAAGAATGATGGATTATCACCGAAGCGAACGTGGGCAGGATCGAGATACATTGGAGGATACAGCGATCACCTTCCTGTTTACACCATCTTGAAGTATCAGAAGTAAATCTCGGTTCTCTGCGAGGCTTTACACGGAGTCGCGGCGAAACGGAGCCCGTTGTTTTCTAAAAACACGCCCACGAGAAACGGCGGATCGCTAAAGCGATCTCGAAACCTGCTAACAGAAAGATTAAGACGAACAAGGTTAGAGATTGCGGAGCAATCCGCCGTTTCTCGTGGGTTCAGGCCAAGCGCGTAGAATCTATTTTCAGTAAAACTCCGTTTCGCCGCGACTCCGTGTAAAGCGCCGCAGGCATGCTACAATCTTACAGCTACAACGCAGACGTCATCCACCTGATCGAAGTTCTTCCGCCACTCATCAAAAGAGTTCTGCACAAACGCATGTTGTTCCTGCATCGATTTTCCTGCAACAGAAAGCAACATCTGCTTAAACGGTTTGTACTTGAGTTTTTTTCCGAACGGTCCGCCGAACTGATCTGCGTAACCATCAGAGAAAAGAATTACTTCATCACCCTTTTCAATTTTTATCGTGTGTAACTGAAATGGACGATAGCGCGATGCACCGGCACCAATCATCAATTTATCGGCTTTAGTTTCCAGGATCTCACCGTTACGCAGGATGTACATCGGATTGAATGCACCTGCGTAGTAAATGGTTTGTGATTTCTCGTGGTAGCAACAAAGAGCAACATCCATTCCATCCTGGATTGCATTTTCTTCCTGCACATCGCGGTGACGAAGTGTACGGTGAATTTCTTCATCCAGAAACGCGAGGATCTTATCGGGCATCACGAGCTTGTGATCACTCAATGCTTTGCCGAGAATGCTGTGACCTACAACACTCAGCAACGCACCGGGAACTCCATGACCTGTGCAATCGATAACGCCGAATAATTTGTAGTCGCCTTCCTGTTCGAACCAGAAGAAATCTCCGCTCACAATATCTTTCGGCACAAAGCAGCACCACGATTGCGGGAACAAAGCCGCAATGTGTTCATCAGAAGGTAAAATCGCATTCTGAATTCTCTTCGCGTAACGTATACTGTCAGTAATGTCTTTGTTTTTCTCCTCAATAATTTCTTTCTGCTCCTGGATTTCTTCGTTCTGCTTTTGCAACAACATCGCACTGCGTTTCTTCACGAGGTAGCGATTGAACGCAACGATTCCCAGAAGGAGGATCAATACGCCCAATACGATGGACGCGTAAAGGATCAGATCTTTCTTTTCACCTTGCTCGATCAGCAACTCATTTTCTTTTTGTCGCTTTTCATTTTCAATCTCAATCCGCATTTCATTCACGAGATTACTCTTGTTCATCCCGAATAGCGTATCGCGCGCAGCTTCGAATCTTTTGTAGTACAGTAACGCAGAGTCCAGTTTGCCGGTCATTTCATACGATCGCGAAATCTCCTTGTAATAATCATCAAGCGTGTAAACGTCCTGTATGTCCTGACAAACGCGCAGACCTCCAGTCAGATAGTATAATGCACTGTCGTACATACCGAGTTCATTGAACACATTACCGATGTGGTAGCAAACTTCAGAAATACTTTGTCCGGCTTCAATGGCATAACTATAGGCAAGCGACTTCCTGAAATACGCAAGCGCCGTATCGGTATGATGTTTCGAGAATTCAATAATGGCAAGGTGATCATACGAAGATGCCAATGCGCGGGTATTGTTGTACTTCTTCGCGAAGTAATGTGAACGGCGGAATGCTGCTTCAGATTTCACAGTATCGCCCAGCTCCATGTATGTAGCGCCGATGTTGCCATACACGATATACAGTTTCTCATCGGTTGAATCGAGCTTGAGCATCGTTTCCAACGCTTCTTCATAAAACACCAGCGCCGAATCGTGTTGCTCCATCACAGAGTAAATCGTCCCGATGTTCACTTTCATGTAAACCGTTTTGAACGGCTGATTGGAAAGTCTGGTGTACGTGTCGCTCTTCAGGTAACAATCGAGACACTTTTTATTCTGTCCGATATCACCGAATGCATTTCCAAGATTGGAATATATTGCCGCCAGTTCCCAGGGAATATTGCGCGGGATGGCCAACGCCAACGCACGTTCGAAGTACACAATGGAACTGTCGTGACGGGTCATGTTGTAAAATACAAGACCCTTCTGTAAGGTGGAAGAAACTTTTCCACTTTCCCAGTTCAGTTCGTAAGAGAGGTTGATTGCCTGATCAGCATACTCCAGCGCCATCGCAGGATTGTCGATGCGGTTGTTGTAGGAAATTTCCCGGAGCACATTCACACGTTGGGTGTCTTCCGCAGTCTTCAAAACCTGCATGAGGCTGTCGGACTTCGCTTTGTTTTGCGCCGATAGAAAGAGTGGCACAAATGCGAGGAGGAAGAGTAGGGCTGACCGAAGGTTCATGGGCAGCGTGAAAATACGGATTTTTCCGCCTGCAGAGGCTCGAAGTTACAGTGGCTTTTCTTTTACCACCAAGACACGGAGGCACCAAGTTTTTTTGACAATTTTCTTGGTGTACTTGGTGTCTTGGTGGTTAAATTATCATAGCGCCACTAGCCGTGGTAGTTATCTTTGGCGTGAAGTGAAGCCCAGAGATGAACTCCGCAAGCTAGTCGACCTCCTCGTTATTGAGAAGGAAGAAGACCTGCGCCAATATCTCGAGCAATTTGAACGCGGAAGCATCACCGAACGACGCAAGAATGGTGTAACATGGTATCCATTACGGATCAACTCGGAAGAAATGGGTCCGGGTGATTATGTGACCGTGGAATTCGAACGCACGCAGGGAGCAGACGAAGCGCACCAGTTTTCTAACGGCAAGTTGGTGGAACTATTTTCTAATTCGGCTGAAGGCGAACAAGGAAAACTTCAGGGAACTGTTCGCAATGTGTGGGGCAACCGCATGCGGATTGCATTTACAACGGATGAGCTTCCGGGATGGGTCGATCGTGGTAAGCTCGGCATCAATGTTTTGTTTGATGAAGGAAGTTACCGCGAGATGGTAATTGCTTTACAGAAAACCATCGACGCAGAAAATAATCGCCTTGCGAAGCTTCGTGATATTTTATACGGTATCGAGAAAGCATCTTTCGGAAAGAAAGAAGATCTCACTGTGCAGCATGCGTTGAATCTTTCTCAGCAGGAAGCGGTGAAGCTGATTGTATCTGCAGAAGACGTTGCAGTTGTACACGGACCTCCCGGCACAGGGAAAACAACTACGCTTATTCGTGCAATCATGCAGACGTTAATGCACGAGAAGCAAGTGCTCGTTTGCAGTCCGAGTAACGTTGCGGTTGACCTCATGACCGAGAAGCTCGCTTTGCAAGGTGTGAATGTTTTGCGTCTTGGAAATCCTGCACGTGTTTCGGACGAGGTGATGAGCAACACACTCGATGTGAAGATGATGAATCATCCGAACTGGAAAGAGCTGAAGGAATACCGCAAGCGTTCGGAAGAGTTTTTCGCAATTGCAAAAAAATACAAACGCAATTTTGGATATTCTGAACGTCAGCAACGCGATCTGATGTTCAAAGAAGCGCGGGCGTTGCAAAAAGATGCGGGTGTGCTCGAAGATTATATTCTCTGGGACCAGTTCGAAAAAGCACAGGTGATTGCATGCACTCCTGTAGTCGCCGCTGGAAAACTCATGCGAGAACTGCGTTTCAGAACAGTGTTCATTGACGAAGCAGCTCAGGCACTGGAACCAATGGCATGGATTCCAATTTCGCGTGCAGAACGTGTAATTTTCGCCGGCGATCATTTACAGCTTCCTCCAACAGTAAAGTCAAAGAAAGCAGAAGACGGCGGATTGAAATACACATTATTTGAGCGCGTCGTAAAATCGCAACCGAACGCAACTGCTTTGTTGCGCACGCAATACCGCATGCACGATTCCATCATGGGATTCTCGAACAAGATGTTCTACGATTCGAAACTGGAATCGGATGTAACCGTGAAAGACAATCTGCTCAGCTTCGATGAGAATGATACTCTACTGAATCGTCCGTGTGAATTCATTGATACTGCCGGCAGCGGATACAAT
>CAYUTR010000229.1:0-8303 GCA_964447465.1 uncultured Chryseobacterium sp. | reverse complement strand
ACGATGCGGAATGAGTCGGTAATAACTTCCGAATCGTACCAACCGAGTTCCGGAATTTCTTTGAACTCAATTCCCGTATGCTCCCAGCTTCCATAAAAATTATCTGTTGCTTCAGCGTGTTCATACCTGAAACCATTGGCATCTTCAAATTCAACATGCTTATAGGTTTCGTTCTGGTAGTAAATTTTGTACGACAATTGACGCGAACCAATCTTGTTATTGGTAACACGGAAGGAGCAAACAAAATTTCCACCGGGAAGCTGCTTGACTGTGGGAATCATAATGCCTGTGTTCACCGCATCTGAAAGATCCACAACGAACGCACTGTCGGAGTTATCATAGTTCTCGAAGGGGTGAAAATTTTCCGCAGTGAAGCTTTTGGCAAAAGGATTGAGCGCAAGCACGATCACGCCTGCAAGTGCAACAACACCCACTGAATAATACGCGATCTTCCTTCCGAAATTCATCGTGTGAAATTAGTCATTTCTGAAGAGCAAGCTACTGTCTCCATAGCTGAGGAAACGGTATTCGTTTTTCAGTGCGTGGTCGTATATCTTCCGGAAATCCTCACCAACGAACGCGGCAACCAACAGAAGCAAAGTGCTTTGTGGCTGGTGAAAATTCGTGACAAGCGCATTTACCATTCTGAATTTATAACCCGGGGCAATCAGCAATTGCGTGAATCCGGTTAGACTTGAATGATTGTATTCTCTCATCCAGTCCTGCACAGCGCGTATTGCGACCAAAGCCGGAACGTCGGGCCCACCTTCATATGGTTCCCATTGCGAAACGAACAGGTTGTTTCGAAATTGTCCGGGCTGCAAAACAAGTTGTCGCCCGAACCAGTAAATGCTTTCCAGTGTGCGCAAGGCTGTAGTACCAACTGCTGTAATTCCTTTTCCGTGAAACGCAGCGAGGTCATTGATCACTTGCGCAGCAACATCAATTTGTTCGCGATGCATATCATGCCCCGACATCGTTTCCGATTTCACCGGCTTAAAAGTTCCTGCACCCACGTGTAGTGTAACTGCGCAAGTGGTGATGCCTTTCGTCTGCAATGCATGCACAACGCTGGTGGTGAAATGTAATCCTGCAGTAGGCGCGGCGACCGATCCTTTCTGTGTTGCAAAAATAGTTTGGTAGCGATCACTGTCGTCTGCTTCTTCTTCGCGGTGCATGTATGGCGGCAGCGGAATTTTTCCGGCGAAATCAAGCACTTCAGCGAATGTAAGATCTGATGGTGTCCAGGAAAGCTCTACATTCCATTGATCTCCTTGTGCTGCAATTTTGCGCGCCGACAAATTGCATCCTTCGAACTGAGCGGTGAGAATTTCCTCTTCATTCCATTTTTTGGAATTGCCCACGAAAGCTGATACGATGACGCTTGACTTCTCGCTGAGAATTTTCACAAAATCGCGTGAAGCATCCGCAGCATCGGTACAGAAAATTTCAATCTGCGCACCAGTTGCACGGCGCATGAGTAATCGTGCGCGCACTACGCGTGTGGTGTTGAACACAATCAGTGAGCCCGCTGGTAAATGATCGGCCAACGAAGAAAACTGCTGATCAACTATTTTTCCAGCTTGTCCTGAGCCTTCCCGATAGCTATCGGGAGAAGGACGGTACACGAGTAGTTTCGAAGCATCGCGTTGCGGCAGGGGATGCTGTGCGATCCGAGCATCTGGTAGTTCGTACGTATAATCGTTAATGGAAATCGTTCGCGGATCGGTTGACATGAGAGCCAAAAGTACTTATTAGTCGCTGATGTGAATGATTGGAGTCATTTGAACAGGTAAGAATTGGGAAAATGTTGTTGTGTAGCCAGAATGTCGCAGCGTAACTTTACCTTAACTAATCGCGCTAACATGAAAAAACATCTACTCACATTAACAATTGCGACCCTTCTTATTTCGGGAGGAAAAATGTTCGCACAACTCACCGCAAACTTCAGCTGGGCCCAGAGTCAGCCGAACGTAATTGATTTTACAGATTTGTCGACAATACCGAATCCCGGGATGACGATTTACGAATGGAATTATGGTGACAGTCAAGTGGAGTATGCCATGCAGGGTAATGCCCAACATCACTACAGCACACCTGGCACATATAATGTTTGCCTCAACCTGCTTGACTCGACCAACATGGCAACGTCTTCATATTGTGCGACGATCACAGTTACAGGCACGTTTTCGTGCATCATGACCGCGGGTTCCTATCCGATTAATCAGGCAACCTGTCCGACTTGTGCGGATGGATCAGCTTCGATTTACGCAATGAATGGATCTGCGCCATTTACTTATCTATGGAGTAACGGAGAAACAACGCAAACGGCCGTAAGCCTGTTACCCGGTGCGAATTCGTGCTGCGTTACAGATCAGTACGGTTGTGTTGCCTGCGACACGGTTAACACTACCAGCGTACCATGCTCATTTACGTTCACGTATTCGACTTTCATGTCGGGATGGACAGCATTTAACTCCCAGGTTTGGTGGCAGAATCAGGCGCCAACTGTAACATGGAACTTTGGTGACGCTACAACAGGAGCGGGATTGAATCCGGCGCATCAATACGCTCAAAGCGGTGTTTACGCGGTGTGCGCAACTATGTATGATCAGATCAATCAATGTACCGTTACATGGTGCGATTCAATTTCCGTATACGTTTATCCTCAGCTAACGTGCAACGCGGCCTTTTCCATAGTGGAGGATTCGGTGAATACAAACTCTGCATGGATTACTAACATGTGTGTGGGAGGATCAGGCATGACTTATCTATGGACGTGGGGCGACAGTTCTCCTTCTGACACGGGAGCATATCCTACGCACACTTATCAGAATTATGGAACATACATGATTTGTGTAGAGATCGATGATCAGGTAAATCAATGTTCAGATACATTCTGTTTGTCTGTAGCCGCTTACCGCATGATGCAGCCGACTTCCCTTTCGCCGTATTATGTGAACGTAGTTCCGCCGGTGCTATTGGGAATTGATGAAAACAATGCAGGTACAGAATGGATGCTGTCCCCTAATCCGGCGAACAGCTTGATCACAGTTAACGGAACGTTTACAGCAAATGATGGGTACTATGTGACCGATCTCTCAGGAAGAGCTGTGGCTTCAGGAACGCTTGCAACGAATGTGGTGGATGTGAATTCACTTTGCGCAGGGATTTACATATTTACACTGGTGAAGGACAACGGCCAGATCGAATCGAAGAGATTCATCAGAGAATAAATTCTAATTCGCTAAGATCGCCGGTGTTGAACAATGTTTGACACCGGTGATTTTGTTTTCAGCATCACTGTTGCGGCAATACATCTTCACCCACTTTATTGCTTCTTCTTCGCTGGTGAAAACTTCTGACGGACATGCCGGACGTGCAATGCGCAGATAGAAATTCGCAAGAATGCGTTGTCCGAGATTCTTCACCACAAATGCTTCTGCAATTTTGTGCTGGTAACGCGAGTTGCTCGCAAGATAATCGCGCACACCCGGTTCAATGGTCGTCAGCGTTCCTGCTGAGTGAACGACACCAAGTTCAGTTGCTCCGAACATCCGCGATACTTCCATGGTGATGTTTTTCGCCATCTCCATTGTTACGTTGAGTTCGTTGTCGTAACGTATCACCAGCACACAAGTTGATGGCCGCATGATCTGCACGCCCGGCAGGTAAATTATGGTTGTGTTGTCCATTGGGTTTATCGATGTGCAAATATGCACCCATGAAGACCACCGCAGAATCTGCTTCGATGAACGGCGGGCGAAAATTGATCAATCGACTCGTGCCCCTGATAAGCCGTTGAAAGGGAATTTCTCCTCTGAGAAATCGGAGTTTGGCGCAAAAATGGGCACGGGAAGTGATGATCGACCGATCGGCGACATGTAGTGTCGGACGAGCGCCGGCATTTTTGTAGTTTAGTATCGCTTTATTACTCCTACACGATTTCATATCCCTTTCCTATGATCACTTGCAGAAGCGCTATTGCAAAATTTATCTTCCTGGCCTCTTCAGTCGGACTTGTTGCCCAAAACCAACACAATGTCGACAGCCTGAAGCAGCAACTTACAGTAGAGCGTATCGACACGGTAAAGGCACAACTACTTCACGAGCTGAGTCGCGAATATTGGGATGGTAATCTGGACACCTCCATTTATTATTCCAATGAGCTGCTGAAATTGTCAACGGATATTCACTATGCGAAAGGGATTGGAAATGCCTATAACAATCTTGGAGTAGCATCGTGGTATAAGGGAGAATATACCGAAGCACTAAAGTTTCACACATTGGCATGGAACGCCAGAGAAGCAGCAGGTGATAAGATTGGGGTTTCAAACTCCTTGTATAACATCGGCCTGATCTATGATGATCAGGGAAATTTTCCCTCTGCGCTTGAATACTACCTGAAGTCGTTGCGCGTGAGTGATGAACTGAACGATACTTCAGGAATTTCACAGTCGGCTAATAACGTGGGGCTCGTGTATTATTTCCAGAAAAATTATACGGAGGCGCTGAAGTATCTCAATCGTTCGCTTGAATTGCGTCTTGCCACCAACGATGAATGGGGACTTACAGAATCATACAGCAATATTGGATTGGTTCACTATGAAACGGGGAATTTTTCCGAAGCGAAAATAAATTACGATGAAGCATTGAAGCTGCGCCAGACTATGGGTGATGGAGAAGGAGTCGCAATTTCTTATATGAACTATGCTGATTACTATACGAAGCAGGACAACTACGTTGAAGCGGAAAAGTATTACAGAATGGCTCTGCAGCTCAACGATTCGCTCGGGTATAAAAAGAAAAAGGCAAACGTATTGTTAGGGTTGGGCTATCTCAGGATTTTGCAAGGCAAATTCAGCGAGGCGATAGAATATCAATTGCAGGCACTTGGCCTCGCCAATGAGCTTGGTGCAAACGACGTCAAGATCAAAGCGCATGAGGCGCTTGCAAATTCTTATTCTCGCTCCGGCGATTACAAAAACGCATTTGAACATGAAACGTTGTTCAAGCAGATGAATGACAGCGTATATAGCACAAGCAGTGTTCGTCAGTTAACACAGTTGCAGATGCAATACGATTTCGACAAACAGAAGGCGATTGAGGAAGCGGAACAACTGCAGAAAGACATTGTCGCACGAAATATCCGTAACTCCATTCTGGCCGGATTGGCAGCGACACTGGTCTTTTCGCTGGTGGTTTTCAGGCAACGGAACAAGATTGCAAAAGGTAAGAAACTGAGCGATGAACTGCTGCTGAATATTCTTCCGGCAGAAACAGCCGAAGAACTCAAAGCAAACGGAACTGCCGTTGCAAAGGAATTTCAGAGTGTAACGGTTTTGTTCACGGATTTCAAGAACTTCACTTCGTTCAGTGAAAACATGAATGCGCAGGAATTGGTGAACGAGATCAACTTCTGTTATTCTGCCTTCGATCACATTGTCGCGAAACATGGAATTGAAAAAATCAAAACGATTGGAGATGCATATATGTGTGCAGGTGGTTTGCCGATAGAAAATAGCACACACGCGGAAGACATGATTCGTGCTGCCATCGAGATTCGAGATTTCATGAAGAAGGAGAAGCTCAAGCGCGAAGCGGAAGGAAAAACATTTTTTGAAATACGTATCGGCTGTAATACCGGATCTGTTGTGGCTGGAATCGTAGGAATCAAGAAGTACGCTTACGACATCTGGGGCGATGCTGTAAACATTGCAGCGCGGATGGAATCGTCAGGTGAAACCGGAAAAATCAATATCAGTGGCAGTACTTTCGCATTGGTGCAAGACCAATTCAGGTGTGTGCATCGCGGAAAGGTCGAAGCGAAGAATAAGGGAATGATCGACATGTACTTTGTGGAAAACTAAATTATCAGCAGGGATGACCTCTTATTTAGTAGTTTAACGTCACCCCTATGGAAATTCCTTTTTTTAATAAGCTGAAGGAGGAGTGGAGCTACATCTTCAGGTTGTTCCCGATCATTGACCTTCCTTTTAATGTGCTTCAGATCGTGTTATCGGAGCACTGGGTTCTCTCGTTGATTTTGGCGGCATGTTTCCCGATGGTCGCCGGAACTACTCTTTATTTCTCAGGGAAACGTCAGGTACAACCGGGACCATGGCTGATGACGGTCAATGGTGCGTTATTTGTCGTGTACATTTTGGTATCGGGCCCTGCTTCTCCGACCTGGCTCAGTATGATTAACATGTGCGTCGGTACATCATATATGTTTAATAATCCGCGCATTGGTCAGGCATCTGCCGCGATCTTATCTGCGATCACAGCCGCGCTGTTCTTTTATATGGGAGCTGATCCAGTTTATAGCATTACAATTTTCCTGATTCTGGGTTCATTTATACTGCTGTTCAGCCGTAGTCACAAGTTAATGTTGCTCCAGCGCCAGAGAGTAGAAGACAAAAAGCAGGAAATCACCGACAGCATCAACTACGCGAAACGAATTCAGTATGCCGTGCTGCCACAGGAAGAAACAATTCTAAGGAGCATTCCCCTTTCATTTATTTATTACAACCCACGGGATATTGTAAGCGGAGATTTTTTCTGGTTTTACGAAATAGATCGCGACAATTACATTCTGGTTTGCGCAGATTGTACGGGCCATGGAGTGCCGGGTGCATTCATGACAGTAATCGGAAGCAGTTTGTTGAATCAGATTGTGATTGAAAACAAAATCACGAAACCTGCTGAGATACTCATTCAGCTTGACAAGGGAATCACGGCCATGCTCAAACAGCAAAAAGAGCATCACCAGGTGATTCAGGACGGAATGGATTTGACGTTGTTGCGCGTCAATAAAGTTGCACGGGAGTTTATTCTTACCAGTGCCAAGCGCCCGACGATTTTTATCCGCAACAAAGAAATCCGTGAATTGAAAGGAAGCAAATTTACTTTAGGCGGAATCCGCGCGGGAGAAAAATCGTTCGAAGAAATATCCGTGAAGTACGAGGATGATGATGTGCTTTATCTGTTTACCGATGGATATGTTGATCAGTTCGGGGGTCCTGACAATAAGAAATTCATGATCAAGCGTTTCCGTAATGTGATTTCAGAAATTCATCATTTGCCTGTGCAAGAGCAAAAACAGAAAATCGAATCAACATTCACGGAGTGGATGGGACCTCACGAGCAAACAGATGATGTGCTCGTGGTAGGAATACGCTTCTAGAGCTGCTTCGCGTTGTACAGCTTTTCGGTTTCCTCGCTATAACCTACAATCATTTTCGGATTGATGACCGTTAGTCCACGAACAAGATCATCGCAGTTTTTACTTGGTATATCTTCATCTGAGATTTCAAACTGCGTTCCATCCCTGAATTTCATGATCACCTGCTTGGTGTTGGCAATATTTCCCTTCATCACCAGCTCATAACTCCACACAAGGTCTGAGGGATTCATATAAAATACGTCTTTAATTTTTTGAGACTTCTTCTCGTACATATTCGTTTTTATAGCCCTTACAGCCCCGAAGATGAAGAACGCGCCGACACCACCCAGAACATATGTCCAGTTGCTCCGCTCTTCCATCATCAGAAACATAACAATGGATCCAAGTATCATTGCAATACCTACGCCGATTACAATTTTCATTGAGCTTCTGCTTCCTGAAGCGTTCGTGTCGAGGATTGCGAGAATGTCTTCTTTGGTCATGATGATGGATTTATCGTTTGAGCTAAGGTATAAATTGAAACTGCAGAAACAAATTATTTTCGGCTCGATTTTGTTTTGGAGCGAAGTCAAAACGGTTAGAGTGCGCGATCTAACTGCCAGATCACAAACGACATAGTATCCAGAAAAGTCATGCGCTTTCCACTGAACAGGTTGGCGAAACTGAAAATCAGAATGGCGAGCGCAAACCAAAAAATTAGTATTCCGTGTGTACGTGTACGTTTGTCGTATGCGTAACGCGAAGTAAAATCCGGATTTCTTCTTTTGGCACTAAACAGATGCAGTCCGGCAATAACGGCAATGGGTGCACCAAGCAGGGAGAAAAGATAGCCAAGGATAATCCAGTAAACTCCTACGGGCTCTTCAACATGCATTTCCGGTTTATCAACATGAAGTTGTGGCGCAAGTATTTTCTCAAGATCCTGTATGCGGTGAGCATCGTTTGCGCTCACCATAACAATTACTCCAGGCATGTTTGCTGATCCAAGAAATACTGTGCCTGCACCCGGAGGCTCTCCGACAATTTCAAATGGAATTTCATGCTCAGTGAGCAGATCGCCCAACTGCGCTGCGTAGATGTCACTCGAATAACGACGATAAGGAAAGTTCAGCGATTC
>CAYUTR010000228.1:0-8328 GCA_964447465.1 uncultured Chryseobacterium sp. | reverse complement strand
GATGTAGTGTGGGCAGGCAAGCGCAACCTTTCTACTAAAGTAGAATTCAAGAAGGACCGCACGTTGAGTCTGAGTCTTGCAAACACGCAGTTGACAGAAGTAAGCGGTCGTGAGATTGTTGTTGGAATGGGTTACCGTGTTCCGCAACTGAAACTGAAGTTCTTCAAGAAATTCATGGGTGGTAAGATCAACGTTCCAACGAGCGATCTGAATATCCGCGCTGATATTTCTTTCCGTCACAACCAGACAGTGATCCGCAAGAGCGTGGAAGAAATTGACGTACTTACAGCAGGTCAGGACATCTTCTCGATCAAAACATCAGCAGATTACCAGATGTCGGATAAACTGATCATCCGTTTCTTCTGCGATCGCGTAATGACAAATCCACTGGTATCGTCTTCGTTCAAGACAGCGAATACGAATGCGGGGATTAGCTTGAGATTCCTCCTACAATAGTTCGTGGCATTTCTTTAACCACATAGGAAGATAGAAATGTGTTGGGTGTTAAGCGCAACGCCTGAAGGCGTCCGACATAGATCACATTAGAGTTCTCGGCTCTATTGTGTTCTATGTCGGATTCGCTGGCGAATCGCTTAGAAAACAACGGGCTATGTGTCTATCTTCCTATGTGGTAAAGTTTGAGTCAGTTTGGAATTTGCAGTCTCCGTGGTTACATTTGCTCTCCAAACAAAAGGACTATGAACTTCCCTGACAATCTGAAATACACAAAAGACCACGAGTGGGTACTCGTTGAAGGCGACGTAGCTACAATCGGAATCACTGAATTCGCGCAAGGCGAATTGGGCGATATCGTTTACGTGGAAATCGAAACAGTGGGCGAAGTAATGGACCAGCACGAAGTATTCGGAACAATCGAGGCGGTGAAAACTGTTTCTGATCTGTTCATGCCGATAACAGGCGAAGTACTTGAAAAGAATGCAGCGATTGATGCAACACCCGATGTGGTGAACAAAGATCCTTATGGAAAAGGCTGGCTCGTGAAAGCGAAGATCTCTGATCCATCACAGGTTGCAGGACTACTGGATGCTGCGGCGTATAAGGCGTTGATCGGACAATAACCAGTCGGCAGTACGCAGTCAAAAAATAAAAATGCGAGATGTTGAATGGTGAAAGCTGTTCAACATTTTTGCTTTAGATAAATGAGATATTTTCTTCCCGCAATCATTTGGTTCATTTGCATTTTCGTGGCGTGTGCAATGCCGGGAAAGGATATTCCGCATATTTCATTTCTTGAAATACTTGCCTTTGACAAATGGGTACACGCGGGAATCTTCTTCGTGCTTGTGTTGTTGCTGATGCGCGGAATGAAGCTGAATTACGTTCGGGCGACGCATGTTACCGCAGTGCTGTTCGCATTGGCAATTGCAATTCCGTATGGAGGTTTGCTCGAAATCATGCAGGGAACATTATTCCAGGACCGCGCTGCAGATCTTTATGATTTCATTGCAAATTCCTTTGGGGCTATTTGCGGTGTGCTGGTATATCGTAATTTGGCAGCACGATTGAAATTCTTCCCCAAATGAGCAACGAGCATATCACCTGGCAATGCAAGAAGTTCCGCGATATGAGCGCTGGAGAGATGCACAGTGTTCTCGCATTACGCGCGGCAATATTTGTTGTAGAACAGAAATGTCCTTATCAGGATCCCGATTACAAAGACGAGTACAGCTTGCACGTAATGGGTTGGCTGAACGGAGAACTCGTTGCGGTGGCGCGCATTCTTCCGCAGGGAGTTTCGTATGATGAAGTTTCAATCGGAAGGGTGACAACTTCTTCAACTGTGCGCGGTACAGGTGCCGGATTAATTCTCATGGAGAAAACCATGAAGTACATCGAAGATCATTTCGGAAAAGTTCCCGTGCGTATTTCAGCGCAGAGCTATCTCAAGAAATATTATGAGAAGTACGGATTTCAGAGAAGCGAGAAGGAAGAATATATGGAGGATGATATTCCGCATCTCGATATGATCTACGCGCCGTAGTCGCGCGCACAAACCTTAAAGGTTTCTAAAACCTTTAAGGTTTACCGCGCGTGATCTCAAAGACGAAAATATCTCCACCACATTCTTTCCCTTCTCCAATCACCTTCATTCCACATTTTTCGAGTACGCGAAGCGATGCAACATTTTCCTTGCGTGCATGCGCAACAATTCTCGCGAGGTTCATGTCTTTGAATCCGTATTCGATGGTGCGCATACATGCTTCACTCGCATAACCTTTTCCCCAATGTTTTTTGAAGAGACGATAACCAACATCATGTACCTGTTCATTCGGATGAAATTTCAGCCCGCACCAGCCAACTAATTCTCCCGTCGATTTCAATTCCATTCCCCAACGTCCGCAGCGATAGCGACGATACGTTTCTGTGTAGGCATCCATGAACACACGCGCTTCGTCCACTGACGCAAATGGAGGATCGTCGGTGTATTGAATGACTTCCGGATCGCTATTCAGATCGAAACCGAATTGTGCATCGTCGCCCGTTAACTCACGAAAACGAAAATGTTCTGATTCGAAAATGTACATCAGATCTTGTAGAACAGGTTAATTCCGGTACTCAGACAGATTCCTTGCATCTTGAAATTGTAAATGTCTCCGCTGCTGTCACTGTGTTGGCCCGAAAGATAATTATAACCGGAGCCGTTTAGACTGAAGCCAATGCCGAAATTGCCGTTTGAGGTCAAATCGATATTCGTACCGAGATCGAAAAAGATGCCGATTCCGTTGGCTTTTTTCGTTTCACTATAGAAATCGGTTTGAAGTTCGAATTTAAGTTTCGAATAATGTACGCCTATAGAACCAAACCAGTGAAGAATTCTCTGTTCTGATAGCGAGTGAAACCGGTATCCCAGGCCAACATCGTTTATGGTATAATCGGAGGTATAATCCATCCCAGGGTAGAGTCGTGTGTACACAATATCCAGGCTCAAACCGCTGCGCTGGTTGAACACATACTCCAATGAAACAGGAATTCGAAGAGCAAGATATTCCTGCCGTGGCATAAGGCGACCGGTATCAGGATGTGAATATGCGTTTAACGATGCACCCGGAGAGGCAGCGATCACAATATCATTCCGATCTACACTTTGTGCATTCGCATTCAGCACAAGAAGCATGATACAGATGAACAGAAAAATTTTCATGACACTCACCCTTTATACAGTATGACGCAGAGCATAGCGATTTCCACAATAATATCAGATTTTGAAGATTAATCCGAGCCCGAATGCATTCGACGGACCTTCGAGACTGAAGTCATAACCGGTGAGCTCGCGAAAACGAAAACGTTCTGATTCGAAAATTGACATTGCTAGAACTTGAAAACCAATCCCAGTCCGCCACCATTTCCCGGACCTTCGAGCTTGAATTTGTATTCTAAGTTAGTGTCGTCGCTCACGGTTCCTTCTTTGTAATTGTGTTTCGTGTATCGATACCATCCAGTGATTCCGAAGCGCGCATTCTCACCGAAATACAAACGGGGATTGGCTCCAATAACCAGAACAGTCCCACCCGCTTTCGCCACAGGATTATTTGGCTCGTCAACGGTATATTTGAAACTGCTGTATCCGAATCCGACACTGGCACAGAGATCAAATTTTTTCAGACTCCATGGCACGTGAAGGTAAGCGGTAGGAACGACGTCAATTGCCGTTGCCTTATCATTGCCGGCGCTGTCTCCTTCCAGGAAAGCGCTATACGTGAATGCGAGTCCTCCACCAAGCCAACGCGTCACTCCATACTCTACCTGAAACGGGAATGTCCAAGATGCGGAAGTGTCGCGGGGATTAACGTTGTTGTTCGTCAGATCCGTGAATTGGTGGTGGTAAATACTTAAACCGCCACCGGCCTGAATGATGATGTCGTTGCGGTCGATTACCTGAGCGCTAACTGCTGTTGCGCATGAAATTCCGAAAAGGACGAGTAGTTTTTTCATAAGAGCTAAGTTAAACAATCATTCCAGCCGCAACCGTTTCATTCGTTGCTTCATCAACAAGAATTATTCCACCGGTATTCCGGTTGCGGGAATAAGAATCGTAAAGTAAAGGAACTGTTGTGCGCAATTTAATCCGCGCGATGTCATTCATCTGAATGTTCTTGTCGTCTTCCATCCGGTGCAAGGTGTTGATGTCAACTTTGTACTGGATTTCTTTCACCACGCAACGTGCTTCACGTGATGTATGACGAATTACAAACTTGCTGTTCGCCTGCAAAGGGGTCGGGTGGAACCAGCAGATCATTGCGTCGAGATCCTGCGACACGGTTGGCTGATTATTTTCACGCACAATCATATCGCCGCGGGAAATATCGATTTCATCTTCCAACGTCATCGTTACGCTCATTGGGGAAAATGCTTCTTCAAGCCGGCCGCCTAACGTGTCGATGGATTTAATTTTCGTCTGGAATCCTGATGGAAGCACGGTGACTTTATCGCCTTGCTTAAAAACACCACCGGCAACACGACCTGCGAATCCACGATAGTCATGGTGTTCTTTACTCATTGGCCGAACAACATACTGCACCGGGAAACGACAATCGATGTGATTCTCATCTGATGCGATGTGAATATTCTCCAGTGTGTAGAGCAGGGTAGGACCTTCGTACCACGGCATGTTCTTTGAACGATCAACTACATTATCGCCGTTCAACGCAGAGATCGGCAGGAAATGAATGTCGATTGAATCCAGTTTAGATGCGAAGGCAGAATACTGTTTCTTGATCGACTCGAAAATCTCTTCTTTGTATTCAACCAGGTCCATTTTGTTGATACAAACAACAATGTGGGGAATGCGAAGCAACGATGCGATAAACGTGTGACGCATGGTTTGCTCGATCACACCTTTTCTCGCATCAATGAGAATGATGGCAAGGTTTGCAGTGGAAGCACCGGTAACCATGTTACGTGTGTACTGCGTATGTCCAGGCGTATCAGCAATGATGAATTTGCGTTTCGGTGTTGCGAAATAACGGTACGCAACATCAATCGTAATTCCCTGTTCACGTTCTGCGCGAAGTCCATCGGTGAGCAATGCGAGATTCACATATTCTTCGCCGCGTTTTTCGCTCGTTGCTTTCACCGCTTCGTACTGGTCTTCGAAAATGGATTTCGAATCGTACAACAATCGACCGATCAAAGTCGACTTGCCGTCGTCAACACTTCCTGCCGTTGTGAAACGGAGCAGGTCCATGTCGAGATAATTTTCAGATGATATTTCGTTATTCATACTGGATGTTCTTTTGCCACAAAGGCAGTAAGTCTGTAAGTCTCACTAAGCTTCGTGAATCTTAGTGTTTTTGTGTCTTGGTGGCCTTTTAAAAGTAACCCTGTTTCTTGCGATCCTCCATTGCAGCTTCACTTCTCTTATCATCGGCACGCGTGCCACGTTCTGTAGTTCTCGACGCTGCAACTTCCTGCACAATTTCCTCAAGCGTTGATGCCGTCGATTCTACTGCACCTGTACACGTGATGTCTCCGATCGTACGGAAGCGGATAATTTTTTCTTCCACAACCTCAGTTGGCTTCTTTGCGAGAAAATCAAAATCACCGGCCAACCATTGTCCGTCGCGCTGGAAAACTTTGCGCTTGTGCGAGAAGTAAATTTTCGGAAGGGGAATATTTTCTGCGAGAATGTATTGCCACACATCCATCTCCGTCCAGTTGGAAATAGGAAATACACGAAAGTGTTCACCTACATTTTTTCTCCCGTTGAACAGGTTCCATAATTCCGGACGCTGGTTTTTCGGATCCCACTGACCGAATTCATCGCGGTGTGAGAAGAAACGTTCTTTTGCGCGCGCTTTTTCTTCATCGCGACGAGCTCCACCCATACAGCAATCAAATTTCAATTCTTCGATCGCGTCAAGCAGAGTGACCGTTTGCAATACGTTGCGACTTGCATTAATTCCTTTCTCTTCTTTTGCGCGACCTTTGTCGATGGAATCCTGTACATAGCGCACAATCACTTTCGCACCAATTTCATTCGCCCACCAGTCGCGATACTCGAGTGTTTCCGGAAAATTGTGTCCGGTGTCGATGTGCAGCAACGGAAAAGGAAGTTTCGCAGGGAAAAATGCTTTGCGTGCGAGGTGACTCACTACGATGGAATCTTTTCCACCAGAGAACAGCAGTGCAGGATTTTCAAACTGTGCGGCAACTTCGCGCAACACATAAATCGATTCCGATTCGAGTTCCTGTAAATGTTTAAGCGTGTAGTCCTTCATATTTGTGTTCAGATATTTTTCTTCACTGCTTCTACTAACTGCGTAAGACTTTCTTCACGCGATTGCTGATCAGTGACAATTGTTAACCAAGGTTTTTTCGGGGCTTCGAACGGCTGGTGAATCCCCGTGAAGTCTTTCAGTTCACCTTTTCTAGCTTTTGCATATAGTCCTTTTACATCACGCGCTTCACAGGATTCGAGTGAGGCATTTACGTATACTTCGAGAAAATCGTTTTCGCCGATGATGCTTTTCGCCAATGAGCGGATTTCAATCGTTGGGCTTACGAAACAACAGATCGTAATCACACCGGCGTTCACAAACAGTTTTGCAACTTCTGCTATCCGACGGATATTTTCCGTACGGTCTTCTTCGGAGAATCCTACATTCTTGTTGATGCCTGTGCGGATGTTATCACCGTCGAGAACGTAAGCCAACTTGCCGCTTTCATGCAGAGCGCGTTCCAATCCTATTGCAAGTGTGGTTTTTCCGGATCCCGAAAGTCCGGTCAGCCAGATCACTTTCGCTTTCTGACTGAGCAGTTTCTCCCTGTCCGCCCGTTGGAGCAGCTGGTCAAATACCGGGTGTATGTTTTCGTTGTGCGACATAAAATACAAAAGGCCTTTCTCTGTTACCTGAAAGACCCTGTTCTGAAAAATGATTTACAGCAATTCAGTCTTTCCTATCGGGAAATACACATACAGCAAGACATGGTCTTGAGAAGTGATTTAGCGATAGCGGAATTGTTTTTCATTGCTGTGGGGCAAATATAGAAGTTTTTGGGCTTGCAACGGAAGGGGCCGGGATTCTTATTCCCCCGGATTAATCCCGGGGCAAAGGATATATAGAATCAGGCCCCATTTATTCAAATGACAAGCCCATTATCACCTAAATTTGCCCCAATGTCCAAAATCGATTTTTCAAATACCCCCAGTATCGACCAGGTAAGCGTGGAAGAACGCGTTGCACGGTTGAATACGCGCAGCATAAAAAAGTCGGCGAAAGTTCGAGGATTGAAGCTGGCACTTAACATGATCGATCTCACTACGCTGGAAGGAAAAGACACGGAAGGAAAAGTGCGGCAGATGTGTTACAAGGCCATGCATCCGCATGACGAGCTTCCGGGACTACCAACAGTGGCTGCAGTATGTGTGTATCCAACGTTTGTTGGTCTGGCGAAAAAAGAACTCGGCAATTCAGGAGTGAAAGTGGCTTCGGTTGCAACAGCATTTCCATCGGGACAATCTACGCGTGACATAAAAATCAAAGACACAAAGTTTGCAGTTGATAATGGTGCTGATGAAGTAGACATGGTTATTTCTCGCGGAGAATTTCTTGCAGGAAATTACAACTATGTGTTTGACGAAATTGCCGAAGTGAAAGCAGCATGTGGTCCTGCACGACTAAAAGTGATTCTCGAAACCGGAGAGCTTTCCACATTGGACAATGTTCGTCGCGCGAGTGAAATTGCAATGCGTGCGGGAGCAGATTTTATTAAAACGTCCACCGGAAAGATTCAACCTGCCGCAACACAACCTGTGACGTTGGTCATGCTCGAAGCAATCCGTGATTACTATTACGAAACCGGAATCATGATTGGAATGAAACCGGCGGGCGGAATTTCTACTGCGAAACTGGCACTGAATTATCTCGTGATGGTGAATGAAACGCTTGGTAATGCGTGGATGAGCAATCTCTGGTTCCGTTTTGGTGCGAGTAGTTTAGCGAACGATATATTGATGCAACTGGCGAAAGAAGCAAGCGGTATTTATCAGGGTCCGGAATATTTTTCCAAGGATTAATTTAGAAACAATGATGGTTGCGCCTGGAGGCGCTTGACCACAGATTTGCAGATTACGCAGATGGAAGGATTAAAAATGCAAAATGAAAAAATTCAATTTTAATCTGCGTAATCTGCGAATCTGTGGCAAAACGCGCTTGCGCGTAATACATAGGATAAAAGCATAAAACTTATAGATGTCTACGAAAACAAAGTTAGCTAACGTGAAACTGGATTTCAACAAGTGGGGTTATGTAGCCGCACCTGAAAGCACAGATCACATTCGTCTCGAAAAGAAATACGGACACTTCA
>CAYUTR010000227.1:0-8374 GCA_964447465.1 uncultured Chryseobacterium sp. | reverse complement strand
AAGGGCATGATGAATATTCCCTTTGTACGTTTAGGAATAATGTCGCGCTGCTCGCCCATTTCGAACATCTTTTCCACGGCGAATCGACCCTTCTGACCTACGTTAATCGAAGATTGATTAACGTAAAGCGCAATGTGTTTTTTCATCACTTCTTCATCCATTTCCTGCGCATGTTCACGCACATAAGGCATTGATTCTTCAGGATTCTCCAATGCGTATCGCGCACTCTTGCCGATGAGATCACTTATTCTGCGTTGATCAGAAGTTGAGAAGCTACGTTTGATTGCAATACCTCCCAACGGAATTGCACGTGCTGTTCTCTTTTCCCACCATTCGCCGAGGTCGACAATTTTCTTAAGGCCTTTTTGTTCATAGGTGAAACGGTTCTCATGGATAATCACGCCTGCATCCACATCACCTTTGATCACGGACTCTTCCACCATTGAGAAACTCATTTCTATTTTCTTTGTGATGTTGGGAAACGCAAGTCCCAGGAGAAAATTAGCCGTCGTATATTTTCCAGGAATGGCTACAAACAAATCACCTTTCGCTGCTTCTTCGTAAGTAATAGGATGATTTGAAATAAGCAATGGACCACAGTTGTGTCCAAGCGCACTGCCCGATTCCAACATCACGTAGGTGTCGCAACAGTACGCGAATGCATGATAACTAATCTTCGTAACGTCGTACTGCTGTTCAAATGCAGCACGATTCAAAGTTTCCACGTCGGCCAGTACCGGAACAAATTCAAATCCTTCCGTGTCGATGCGTTTATGAATCAGTGCATCGAAAATGAAGCAATCATTCGGACATGGGGAAAATGCAATCTCGATTTTCCTCATTGCTGATCGAAGTATTTCAGAAGCTCTCTATTCAGATTCTTAACCGCATCACCGATATTCCATGCATCGCGATTCCGTTTCTCCACGTAATTGGAAACTGCACGTACCTGAATTGCAAATACATCAGCAATAGCACACGCATAATAGAACGCTGCACCCTCCATTGATTCCACTTGCGGATTGTGACTTTCGATCATCGCTGCAATGGATTTTTCATTTCCATGAACGCGATTCACTGTGATAGCAGTCACCTGTTTTAATTCAATTAAGCTGCCGAACGCAGAAGTATCGTTTGCATGAAGACATCCATCTTTGAACGGAAATTCATTCCTATCCTGAAGTTTCAGTTCGTAAATACTGAGAAACTGGTCTCCGTCTTCGGCACCCAATTCCGGCAAACAATCTGTTTGAATGCGAACAACATCGCCTAAATGAATTGAACGATCAAAGCTGCCGCATATTCCTGCATTGATTGCTGAGTTGTAATTTCGTTGAGAGAGAATGCGCGTAACCCAGGCAGCCGTTGCGACCATTCCTACACCGGTGATCAGTACGTCAACGTTCTTGCCTTTATATTCATACCAACGGAGATTGGGAGAAATATCGCCGCAGAATTTCATCTCTTTCAGCAGAGGTGCAATTTCAGGTTCGGTAGCAGCAACAAGCAATAGGCGCATAGGCAAAGCAAAAATACGGGTTTCCCCTGTACAAGTAGGCAGGAGTTCAGTAGGCAGTCTTACTGCCAATTGACTGCCTACTCCCTACTGTCCAACTGCCTACTGTTTTAGTATCTTTGCACAATGATTTCTATTACCAGAAGAGAACGTTTCACCGCTGCTCACAAGCTTTTCCAGCCAGGCTGGTCGGATGAAAAAAACATGGAGGTGTTTGGCGGCTGCGCTAACCCGAATTGGCACGGACACAATTACGAATTGTTCATCACCGTGAAAGGCAAAGTCGACAAAGAACATGGCTGGATCATGGATCTGAAAACGCTGAGTCATCTCGTCCGTTCGAAGGTCATCGACAAAGTAGATCATCGCAACCTGAACATGGATGTTGATTTCCTGAAAGGTGTGATGACCTCAACAGAAAATGTTGCGATTGCGATATGGAACGAACTCGAAGTTGAGATTGCAAAATCGGGCGCGAAACTACATTGCGTGAAGCTTCAGGAAACCGAAAATAATTACGTAGAATATTTTGGTGAGTAGATCGATGCTATGTCGGGATACGATCCCGACACCACGGTAACGATCCTGACACCACAACACACATACTATGAGCGAAAAGAAATTCGGCTACCTGAAAGTTGATCACTACCATCCGGAATCGACCGATAGTATGGCCGTAAATTATAAAAACATTCTTCGGGAACTGGGTGAGAATCCGGAACGTGAAGGATTGCTTAAAACACCTGAACGTGTAGCGAAAGCAATGCAATTTCTTACGCACGGTTACGATCTGAATCCGGCGGAAATTCTGAAGTCGGCCATGTTCAAGGAAGAATACAGCCAGATGGTTCTTGTGAAAGACATTGAAGTGTATTCACTTTGTGAACATCACCTGCTTCCGTTTTTCGGAAAAGCGCATGTTGCTTATATTCCGAATGGTTGTGTTGTAGGCCTTAGCAAAATTCCCCGCGTGGTTGATGCATTCGCCCGTCGCTTGCAGGTGCAGGAACGTCTCACAAACGAAATCCGCGATTGCATTCAGTCAACAATGAACCCCATTGGTGTTGCAGTTGTAATTGAAGCACAACATTTGTGTATGCAGATGCGTGGAATTCAGAAACAGAATTCTGTGACTACTACTTCCGCGTTTACCGGCGAATTCCTGAAAGACGCAACACGATCTGAATTCATTCGTTTGATCGGAACGCGTTTGCACTAAACGGAATTAGTTTTATCTTAGTCTAACCACCCAAATCACATACACAATGAGTCAGAATTATCACAACTGGAACAACATTCAGCCTGGTCAGGACACAACTATTGACGCAGAAGCTGTTGCGTCAAAGACATTCATGACACAAGTATTCGGATGGATGTCGGGCGCGCTTGTAGTTACCGCCCTCGCAGCGTCAACGTTTCTTCTCTTTCCTGAATTCCTGAGTTTATTTTACAAGGCACAAGGTGATTATATTTCCAGAACGCCGCTGGGATGGGTGTTAATGTTCTCACCCCTCATATTTATTTTTCTTATCGGTTTCGGAATCCAGAAGCTCTCATTTCCGCTGCTGGTCGCTGCCTTCTTTGCTTTTAGCGCGGTGATGGGTCTAAGTCTTGGCTACATTTTCATTTTCTATGATACCCAGGCTATCGTTCTCACATTCTGTGTTACTTCCGGAATGTTTGGAACAATGGCTGTTATGGGCTGGATTACAAAGGCTGATCTCAGCGGTTTCGGCAGAATTCTTATTATGGGCGTTGTCGGTTTGAGTATTGCTATGATCGCCAATTGGTTCATGCAGAGCGAAACCATGTACTACATTATTTCATTTGCCGGCGTTGCAATTTTCACCGGACTCACAGCATATGATGTTCAAAAACTCAAATTGCTGGGCGCACAAATGCGCGATAGCGATACTGCTGCTCGCATGTCCATCAGCGGAGCGCTAACTCTGTATCTTGATTTTATCAACCTTTTCCTTTTCCTCCTTCGCTTGCTCGGAAACAGAAAGTAGTACAACAATATTCTTCATCGAAAGCGCGGTCATCTGATCGCGTTTTCTGTTTTCAATGATTACTTATCTTCGCGTCGCACCAACGCCAATTCACGTTAAGTAAAAAACTTTTTTATGAAGGCATACATCTTCCCTGGTCAAGGTTCCCAGTTTCCCGGAATGGCGAAAGACCTTTACGACAATAATCCATTGGCGAAAGACCTCCTCGAAAAAGCAAACAGCATTCTTGGATTTCGGATCACCGACATTATGTTCTCCGGTTCCGATGAAGAACTGAAACAGACAAAAGTTACGCAACCCGCGATCTTTCTTCACTCCGCAGTTTTGAGTGCAACACTTTCTGATTTCAAACCTGATATGGTTGCTGGACATTCACTTGGTGAATTTTCGGCGCTCGTTGCAAATCAAACTTTGTCGTTTGAAGATGCGTTGGTGCTGGTTTCGAAACGTGCACTCGCAATGCAGAAGGCCTGTGAAGCAATTCCATCGACAATGGCAGCCGTTCTTGGCATGGACGATGCAAAAGTGGAAGAGATTTGTGCATCGATCACCGATGAAATTGTTGTTGCTGCGAATTACAACTGCCCCGGACAGCTTGTGATTTCAGGTTCAATCGCAGGTATCACAAAAGCGTGTGAACTGTTAAAAGCTGCCGGAGCGAAACGCGCGCTTGTACTTCCTGTTGGTGGAGCTTTCCATTCGCCTTTGATGGAACCTGCACGCGTTGAATTAGAAGCTGCAATCCTCGCAACGAATTTTAAACAACCGATTTGCCCGGTCTATCAGAATTATACGGCGAGTCCGGTGACCACCCCCGATGAAATCCGCAAAAATCTTGTCATGCAGCTTACAGCTCCGGTGAAATGGACGCAAACGGTGCAGCGCATGACCGCAGATGGTGCGACGCAGTATGTGGAAGTGGGTCCAGGTAAGGTTTTACAAGGATTAGTGAAGAAAATCAGTCCTGCAGTTGAAGCTGCTTCGGCATAACCCCATTCCCCGTTCCTCGTTCCCGACCGATTTTCCAGCAGTTCTCAACATTCTATTCTGTAAAAAGTCGAAGCGAGGTAAACTCTGGTTCCCTTTTTGCGTTATACCTTAGTAGAACTAATTCGGATACCCATGAAACGCCTTTTATTCTTCGCCGGTTTACTGATTTCACTGAGTTCTTCCGCTCAATTCTTCCAGGGATGGGGAATTATGGCAGGTGGTACACTCGGTCGCCAATACTGGTTTTACGATGAACCGGTTGGTAAAGCAAAGCAGGATTATCTACTCCGTTACAACGGAGAAGTATTCGCTGAATTCGGAAATCATCCTACTTTTCGTTGGGTAACAGAGCTGCAATACAATGTGAAAGGGACGAAACATCCGCTTGCTGATGGCTCAACGGAAAAGTTTTCCAACCAGTATGCAGCCTGGAATAACTACCTCATGATCCGCAAAGAACTGTTCGCGATTATCCCTTACGTGAAGATCGGACCGCGCGCAGAGTATGTGGTAAGTTCTCCTCAAGGATTCAACAAATTCCACATTACCGGATCAGTTGGAGCGGGCGTTGAGTTCGTAGCCTACGGTCCTTTCAAATTTATTACAGAAGCACATTGGGTTCCCGATGCAACCCGATCGTATACTGCTACTCAACCTAACATCAGTCAGCACGCATGGGAATTGCGCATTGGTTTGAAGTGGGCATATGGTGGCAAAGAAAAGTGTCCGGCGGTTTACAAATAGTTCATCTCAATCCACTTCTTCCGGATTGTAAAATATATAGCGCGGATCGTATTCCACTTTCTCGTCTTCAAGAAACTGAATGTATTCTTCACGGAAAGTTTTTACCCGGTGATGCTCTTCCTGATTGGCGATGTAGTCATAAATAGTCTGGAAATTCCAGCTCGCGACACTGAATACAGCGTATCCTGATTGCCAGTTAAATTTTCCACGCACCAATCGATTGTCATTGATCCATCGTGTCGAGTGTTCTTTCACTTCACGCATCATGTCATCGAAGCGCACCGAAGTCGTGCAACTAACGAGCATGTGAACATGATCCTTGTAGCCGTCGATGATGAGCATCTTTTGACCGTGTTTTGTAACGATGCCGGTAATGTACTTGTGAAGAGGTTCCTTGATATCCTTCGTGATCAGTGATTGTCGATTCTTGACTGCGAATACGAAGTGAACGTACAGTTTGGAGTAAGTGTTTGCCATAAGTCTTGCATATTAAAGGTTAAGTGAAAAATATTTCGCAAACATATGCAAACGAAAATATCCAAGCCGTTTACAAACGTTTAAGTTGGGTGGTTGTTGATTTTTTTATCGCACGCCTCCGGCGCGCGATAAAAAAAAAGGGGGGGGTAGGCGGCCTTCTTTCACAAAGGTGCGACCCCTAAGGGGGCCGATCAATCCCAAACGGCCCCTTTAGGGGTCGCACCTTTGTCACCTTAGCTTCGCTGCCACACCCTCCTCTCTTTTTTCTCCGCCTACGGCGGAGAAAAAAGAGAGGACTCCCAATATCCACCCCAATTAAACGTTAGTAACCGTCCCGATACTATCCCGTAAATTCGCATATGCGCTTCCTGCTGATTCTGAGCCTTATTTTGACCTCCAGTCTATTGTGGAGCCAGAAGCAATTCCAGCTCAGTATAGTCGAAAATCCCGATGTCGAAGCGCTTAAAAAAACGAAGTACGAAAAGTCGTTTCCCACGATTACTGATCGTGAAAAAGAAATACGTTCCGTTCTCATTTCTTTGTGGAACAGCGGTTATCTCGCGGCACGCACCGACAGTATTCGCCAGGATTCTACTTTGCAAACCGTTTACATCAATCCCGGTCAGCAATACCAGTGGGCGTACCTCGCACCCGGAAATGTTGATCACGAAATTCTCAACTTCGCAGGATACCGCAAGCGAAATTTCCGAAACGATCTCTTCAAAGTAAAAGAAGTAGCTCGCATACAGGAACGTATTCTTGTGTGGTGCGAGAACAACGGATATCCTTTTGCATCTGTGCAGCTCGACAGTGTGTTGTTTGAAAACGATGGCAGAATTTCGGCGAGCCTGAATCTCAATAAAAATCGTTTCACGAAAATTGATTCAGTAGAAATCAAAGGCAGCCTCAAAACTTCTGAAGCGTTTATGTATAGCTACATCGGTATTGCTCCGGGAGATCCGTACGATGAAAGCAAAATCGCGAATATCTCTCCACGCATCCGCGAGCTTTCATTTGCACGGGAAGCAAAACCCTTCACGATTCTTTTTACGGAGAAATACACCAAGCTCACCTTGTATCTCGACAAAAAGAAAGCAGGACAGTTTGATGGTATCGTAGGTATTCTTCCCGACAACAATACAGGAAAAGTCCTTTTCACCGGCGATGTACGCTTGCGATTACACAATTCACTTCGAAGAGGAGAATTAATCGAACTCAATTGGCGCAGGCTTCAGTCACAAACCCAGGATCTCAAAGCGCACTTCTCGTACCCGTATATGTTACGCACACCAGCAGGAGTTGATTATAGCATCAAGCTTTATCGCCGCGATACATCTTTCCTCCACGTGCAACAGCAATTCGGTTTGCAATACATCTTTACCGGGAATACCGGAATCCGCGCGTACGTTAAGAACACGAGTTCAACTTTGCTTTCAACGACAGGATTGGAAACTATAACAACACTACCGTCAACCGCAGATATTTCCGCAATCTCTTACGGACTCGGTTTTCACATCGAACATCTTGATTACCGTTTCAATCCACGAAGAGGTTACGTCGCCGATTTTTCCTGGGACATCGGAACTCGGAACATCAAGAGAAATTCGGGATTGCTGCCGATTGTTTATGAAGGATTAAAATTGAAAACAACGGCGTATTCATCTTCTTTCGAGATTCAAAAGTTCTGGCCAATCGGAAACCGCATGACAATTCTTACCGGTGTGAAATCGGCATGGATGTTTAACAGCGGATTTCTTTTTCACAACGAGCTTTATCGCATCGGCGGACTGAATACTCTTCGCGGCTTCGATGAAGAATCTATTTTCGCCTCATCGTTTGCAATTGGAACTGTGGAGTATCGCTTTCTCCTCGAAGAAAATTCATGGTTCTTCGCTTTCACCGATCTCGCCTGGTACGAAAACAGCAGCAAAGATGATTTTGATACCGATACTCCTTATGGCTTCGGCACCGGAGTAACTTTTGAAACCAAAGCCGGCATTTTTGCACTCACCTATGCGTTGGGAAGCCGCTATGGTCAACCAATTCAGTTCCGCAGCGGTAAAATCCACGTCGGCTTTATTGGCCTATTTTAATCACTCCTGATTCGTATTTTTACATTGGTGAACAAGGCAACAGGTACGGCAATCGGCATATCGGCATATCGGCACATCGGCACATCATTACTGGTGTTGTTGATTGCGATCATTATAACGACTTCCTGTTATCAACGAACTTATGTTCCCACCCGCACCCGCGATTTCTCAATTGCCACCACAAAAGATCGCGTCCATCCTTTGCCTAGCTACGTTGTCTACAACGTTAACGACTCCATATCGCGATTGTATTACAAGGTGAAGTCAACCGATCTTTTGTTCGAACGCAGCAACGTCACAAACGCTTTGGTCGCAAATTTTAAAATTGAATATACTTTGCGACCGGTAGATGCTCCAAAAAGTTTCAGCGACAGCGGTTATGTAGTCGCAAGCAATGTTCCGCAAACCGTTGGCGAATACGTGTATGGTTATACTGATTTCGATATCTCTGTTGACGGAGAATATTTCCTCGATGTTGTCTTGCGCGATCTCAACAAGATGAGCACGACGTACGACATGATTTACGTGTCGCATGTGAATGC